>JBAUGO010000108.1:0-12509 GCA_049679775.1 Anderseniella sp. | reverse complement strand
GCCCCACCAGCTGGTCCTGATTCAACGAGTCTGACAGGAAATTCTGCAGCACTCTCAATGGATATAATTCCTCCACCAGAATGCATCAGAAACACGGGGCAATCTGCCCCTTCATTCCTCAATCTGCCTGCCAACCGGTCCAGATAAGTTTTCATCAATGGCTTGATGTAAGCATTTGCAATGGTGGTATTGAAGCGTTCGTATTCACGCATTTGCGGAGACACCTGGCTGGACAATGAAATCATCACGCCTGGTAGTTTTTCACTCAGCACTTCATAAACAAGGCGCTCATGCGCGTCATTGACATATGAGTGCAATAACCCGACAGCGATGCTTTCATAGCGCGCCTCGAGCAGCTCATCGGCCAGTGTTTCAACCTCGGCACGATCCAGTGGCACCAGCACTCGTCCAGTTGCCTCCATGCGTTCTGTCACAACATAACGTCTATTGCGGGCCAGTAGTGGGTCCGGCAGTTTGAGGTTCAAATCATATTGCTCAAATCGACTTTCGGTTCGCATCTCAATGACATCACGAAAACCCTTTGTGGTTATCAGGGCGGTTTTTGCACCCCGCCTTTCAATCAAGGCATTGGTGGCAAGGGTCGTTCCGTGAATAATCTGCGTTATGGTTGATGGTGCCAGGCCAGCCTTTTCACAAACCCTGTGCATACCTTCAACAATCGCATTTTCAGGTGCGCTATAGGTGGTGAGAACCTTGGCGGAGACCATCTGCCCGTCTGCCTCCAGAACGACATCTGTAAAGGTCCCACCTATATCAACACCCAGGCGAACCTGCCGCTTTGACATACAAAATCTCCTGTCGAATTAAAGTACGTGGAGCAACCCAATGCACCGCCAACAGGTAAACCCAAAACACCATGAAACCACAAGCATCTTGTCAAAACCACGTCGTAGAGGGTATATTGAACGCTCATTCAATATGAAGGAACGAACATGTCCAGGCTCGAAACATTCAATCAAAACCCACCAATTCTGGAAAAAGCCGACTTGCCGGGTGTGCCTGAAAACTGGGATCGCAAGGGTTTACCGGCATGGGCTTACACCAACCAGGAGCACCTTGACCTGGAACGCGATGTCTTATTCCGCAGGCACTGGCAGCTGGCAGGTCATAGCAGCAATGCTCCAGAACCTGGCAATTATTTCTGCTTTGATCTGGCTGGTGAGCGGGCCATAGTCGTGCGCGACAAGGAGAACAATATCCGGGTTTTCCATAATGTCTGCCGTCACCGCGGTTCGCGTGTTGTCGTCAACGAAGTTGGCACATGCGGCTCTGCCATGGTGTGCCCGTTTCATGGATGGTCGTTCAATCTGGATGGAACATTGCGTACCGTCTCACAACCAAAATCACTGCCTGAACTGGACCCGGTCGAAAACGGTCTTGTGCCAATTGAATTCGAGCTATGGCATGGGTTTGTGTTTGTGCGGTTTCAACCTGGCCCACAACCTTCCGTGAAAGAAATTCTGGCACGCCATGAGCCCGAAATCATGCTGTACAAGCCTGATGAGATTACCCCGGCGCGCAATGGATTCTGGCAGCAGGAAATCGGGTCCAACTGGAAATGCGTGCGTGATGTGGACAATGAGGGTTACCACGTCCCCATGGCACATCCGGGACTGCAGGATCTCTATGGCCACAATTATTTTGATGAAAACTGGCAAAACGGCACAAACAGAGCCTTCGGCACGCTGAAAGATGGAGAGAACAGACTATGGTCTGTGCGGGCATACAACAACCTCTTGCCAAAGATTGACTACCTTCCAGAAAGTCATCGCCGCTCCTGGTTGTATATCGGCATGTTCCCCAACACGGTGTTGTATTTCTATCCCGAAGGTCTCGGCTTTTATCAGGAATTTCCCCTGGCTACGGACAAGACCCGTCTGCGCGGTGGATACTATGGCATGCCAATAGGTGATGATGCTGATGAAACCTTCAAGCGCCGTATGAACGCAGCACGCTATCTGGCACAACGCATCGACAATGATACCGCTGTCGAGGACATTCAACTTACAGTCTGGTCAAACGAGGCTGCGCACTCAAGTGGCTTCCGGGGCTTCATCCTCACCGACCTTGAGTACAGTGTGAAGCTCTATCACGACCAGTTGCGAGAGGTGATGCCCGTGCTGAATGAACAAAGTGAGCCTCAGAGAGGAACGTTGAACGAAGTCAACACAAGCCTGTTGAATTCATAAGTCCTTGCAAGATGAAAAGGCACATGCGCTTAATATTGGTGATTGATTGTCAACGCAAATGAGTTCTAGACTTCAAATATGGGAATAACAAACCACAGGGAGAATTAAGAGATGACAGCATTTTCACGGCGCATTGCCTTGAGCATGGGGGCTGCAGCCACCGCAGTTTTTATTTCAGGAACCGCAGCACAGGCTGAAGAAGTCGTTCACGTTTATAACTGGGTTGATTATATCGGTGAGACTACACTGGAAGATTTCACCAAAGCCACCGGCATCAAGGTGGTCTATGATACTTATGATGCGGCTGAAACCGAAGAAGCCAAAATACTAGCCGGTTCCTCTGGTTACGATGTTGTGCTTCACTCTGGCAGCTCAATACCAAAGTTCATCCAGGCAGGTGCCTTTCAGAAGATTGATCGTTCAAAACTGACAAACTGGGACAATCAGGACCCAGGTATTCTCAAGACCGTGGACAACTGGGATCCAGGTAACGAATATTCCGTTGTCTACATGTGGGGTACCACCGGCATCACTTACAATTTGGACATGGTGAAAGAACGCCTTGGCGACGACGCACCACTTGGTACGATGGACATCATCATGAAACCCGAGCTTGCTGCCAAGGTGGCAGATTGCGGAATATCAGTGCTGGAAAGCCCGCGAGACGTCATTCCGATGGTGCTGTCCTATCTCGGCAAGAATCCCAATACGGAAGATCCGGCTGATTATGATGCAGTGGTTGAAGCCTTCAAGCCGGTGCGCCAGTACATCAAGACATTCGATGCATCAAATTATCTCAATGCCATTCCAAACAAGGAATTGTGCGTCATCAATAACTGGTCAGGCGACTATGCCACGGCAACAAGTCGCGCCTCTGATGCAGGGATTGAAATCAATCTGAGCTATGAAGTGCCTGCAACAGGTTCACCAGCGTGGTTTGACCTGTGGGCCATTCCAAGCGATGCCAAGAATGTTGAGAATGCTCACAAGTTCCTGAACTTCATGCTTGATGCCAAGGTGATCGCAGGAGCAACCAACTTCACTTACTATGCTAACGCCAACCTCAAGGCCAATGAGTTTGTGTCGAAAGAAATCCTGGAAGATCCGGCAATCTATCCAAATGAGGAACTGAAGAAGCGGTTGTGGACCTCAAAGTCCCTGACCCCAGCCGCACAGCGTGCGTTGACCCGCGCCTGGACCAAGATAAAGACCGGGTCCTGATTTTATTGTGATTGAAATTATTGCCCACAAGGTTTTTCATAGCCTTGTGGGAACTCTATCGCAGATTTTATCGGACCCAAAACATCATGGCTGATCCTGCTTTTATCAAGATTGAAAATGTCACCAAGAAATTTGGAGACTTTGTAGCTGTCAACAACGTGTCCCTTGATATTGCCAAGGGAGAGCTGTTTGCCCTACTTGGTGGATCAGGTTGCGGCAAGACCACTTTGCTGCGCATGCTGGCAGGGTTTGAAATGCCGACATCGGGTCGCATCATCATTGACGGCCAGGACATGTCATCTGTTCAACCGTTCAACCGGCCGGTCAACATGATGTTCCAGTCGTATGCGCTGTTCCCGCACATGAGCGTGGAAAAAAATGTCGGCTATGGCCTCAAGCACGAGAACATGACCCCTACAGAACGTACCGATCGCGTCAAGCAATTGCTCGAGCTTGTGCAGCTGGGCAAGTTTGCAGGTCGCAAGCCGCATCAATTGTCAGGCGGCCAACGCCAGCGCGTCGCTCTTGCGCGCGCGCTTGCCAAGAGTCCCAAAGTGCTGCTGCTGGACGAGCCGCTTGGAGTACTCGACAAAAAGCTGCGGGAGCAGACGCAATTCGAGCTCATGAACATCCAGGAAAAACTTGGAATCACGTTTATTGTCGTGACCCACGACCAGGAAGAAGCCATGACTCTGGCCAGCCGGATTGCGATCATGGATTTGGGCGTCATCAAACAAGTAGGCACTCCAACAGATGTCTACGAGTTTCCAAACTCGCGCTTTACCGCAGATTTCATTGGCTCGATCAACCTCTTCGATGGCGAGGTGGAAAGCATCAAGGCCGGCAAAGCTCGCATCAATGCCAGGACTGCTGGTTGCGTGTTCCAGGCTGATGCGGCAAGCGGAATCAAGGCGGGTGACAAGGTGGGGATTGCCGTGCGACCTGAAAAAATTGCCATTACACGCACCAAGCCAAAGTCTACCAGTGTCAATGCCGTGCAAGGCGAAGTGCTGGACCTTGGTTATTTCGGCAAGGACTCGCTTTACCGAGTCAAATTGCCTTCCGGCGAACTCATCCGCGTCAACCGGGTTAACGATCAGCGCCTTGGTGAATCTGACCGGAAAGTCGACTGGGAAGACAAGGTTTGGCTGACATGGGAAGACAACTCGGCCATCATTCTGGCAGGTGAAGCCTGATGAGCGAGATTGCCACAGCATCTGCAAACTCCGTTAAATCCAAAAGCGAACAGGGTTTTTCACGCTGGCTGAACCGTGATGGATGGAAAAAGGTTGTTGCTGGCATTCCCTATTTCTGGCTTCTGCTGTTCTTCCTGACGCCATTCTTCATTGTCATGGCGATCGCCGTTTCTAAAGCCACCTACTCCATTCCACCGTTCACTATCCCGCAAAGCTGGGCTGATCTGAAATCAAATTTCAGCAACAATTTCGGGTACCTGATCAGTGACTCGCTGTATTACACAGGCTACCTCAACTCGATAAAGATTGCGGCCATCTCGACCATATTCTGCCTGTTGCTGGGTTACCCCATGGCTTATGGCATAGCGCGCGCTTCCGGCTCTACTCGCAATATATTGTTGTTGCTTATCATATTGCCGTTCTGGACCTCGTTCCTGTTGCGTATCTATGCATGGATGGGCTTGCTCGGGAACAACGGCACGATCAACAACTTGCTGATCTGGTTGGGTATCATCGATTCACCGATCCCCATGATGAATACAGAGTTCGCCGTTTACATTGGTATTGTCTATTCATATCTGCCGTTCATGATCCTGCCTTTATATGCCAATCTGGAACGGATGGATGCATCACTGACTGAAGCAGCAATGGACCTGGGCTCGTCACCTACGCGCACATTTTTTGATGTTACATTGCCATTATCGATACCAGGCATCATAGCGGGCTCCATGCTGGTATTCATTCCGGCAACTGGCGAATATGTCATTCCCGTGCTGCTGGGTACCGGCTCCAGCCCGATGATCGGCAGGGTGCTTTTTGATGAGTTTTTCCTGAATACAGACTGGCCTGTTGCATCCGCGGTGGCGGTTGTTCTGCTCATGCTGCTGGTAGTGCCAATCATGATTTTCAATCATTATCAGGCCAAAGCGGAAGGCGTCGAATAATGCAAAAGCGATCAGTCTTTCTCCTGTCTGTATTATGCTTCGGCTTTGCCTTCCTCTATGTGCCGATCCTGGTCATGATGTTCTACTCGTTCAACTCATCACGACTGGTGACTGTGTGGGGTGGTTTTTCCACGCAATGGTACGGCAAGCTTTTCGAGAATGACCAGGTCATCGAAGCAGCCCTTCTTTCGCTTCGCATCGCAGTTGTATCAGCAACTGCAGCAACCATTCTGGGGACACTTGCAGGTTTGACATTGGCCCGTCTAGGCCGCTTCAGAGGGCGCACACTGTTTTCCGGCATGATCTCGGCACCACTGATCATGCCCGACGTGATCACCGGCCTGTCGCTATTGTTGTTATTTGTAAGTCTCGAAACCCTTATCGGCTGGCCAAGTGGGCGCGGAGCCAGCACAGTTACACTTGCCCATATTACGTTTTCCATGGCCTATGTAGCTGTTGTAATTCAATCCCGACTAAGTTCCATGGACAATTCTGTCGAGGAAGCAGCAATGGATCTAGGCTCAACGCCATTGAGGGTCTTGTGGGATATAACATTGCCAATTATCGCACCGGCCATGGTCTCCGGCTGGCTTTTGGCATTCACACTGTCTCTGGACGATCTGGTCATAGCAAGCTTTACCAACGGTCCCGGCTCAACCACACTGCCGATGCTGATCTTCTCAAAAGTCAAACTGGGTGTGACACCGGACATAAATGCTCTTGCAACCCTGATTGTTTGCGTTGTGACCATTGGTGTTGTTATCGCAGGGTATTTGATGCTGCGTGCCGAGAAACAACATGACAAGGACGTCCAGGCAGCATTTGCGTCAAATGACTGATGATGCATGAGCATTCCTGACCATAAATACATGACCACTAGCGAGCTGGCTGAGCTGCTTCGCATCAAGGAACGCAAGGTATACGAACTTGCTGCTGCGGGTGATGTGCCGTGCTCCAGAGCGATGGGTAAGCTTCTTTTCCCGCGGGATCAGGTTGAGGTGTGGCTTGCCGCCAGTTCATCTGGACCAATACATTCAACAACTCCAGAAAGACCAGCTGTCATGCTCGGCTCTCATGACCCGCTACTTGAATGGGCCATGCGTGAGAGCCGGTGTGGGCTTGCCGGATACTTTGACAGCTCGCTTGACGGGCTTGTGCGGTTTTCAGAGAATGCAGGCGTCGCTGCCGGTGCTCACATCCTCACATCCGACGGGCAAGGCTGGAACACTGAAGCCGTGGCATCACGGTTTTCCGGTCAACCTGTTGTCCTGGTTGAATGGGCCAAGCGCCAGCGCGGATTGATCATCGCGCCAAGTCTGCAACCACATTTGAAATCCTTGAGCGACCTGAAGGGCAAGCGCATGGTGGCTCGACAGGCTGAAGCAGGCAGCCAAATCCTGTTGTCCCACTTGCTGAACGAGGCTGGCATTGCATTAACAGACATCAAGTGGAGCGAGCCTGCCCGCAGTGAAGCAGATGCTGCACTACTCGTGCAGGACGGTTCTGCTGATGCAGCCTTCGGACTGGCCTGCATTGCCCGTCAATTGCGGCTAGACTTTATTCCTGTTGCTGAAGAGAGATATGACCTGCTGGTTGACCGGCGCTCGTGGTTTGAACCACCCATGCAAACCCTGGTCAAATACTGCTCTACACCGGCCTTCGAAAAACGCGCTGCCACATTGCATGGCTATGACGTTTCAAACCAGTTCACCGTGCATTATAACGGCTGATCTCCAACTTATATACCATCTGTCAGATGACAATTTTTCCAGCCAGAAAATCTCGTGCAGCACTGGAAGCCGGTTGGGTAAAAAATGCCTCAGCGCTTGAGTGTTCAATCACCTTACCCCGGTGAACAAACGCCACATCATTCGCCAGTCTGCGAGCCTGGCCAATATCATGTGTGACCATGATTATTTTGACGCCGCGTTGGGCCGTGGAGTCAATCAAGGCCTCAATGGCCTGTGTCGAGGCCGGATCGAGACTCGCGGTTGGTTCATCCAGAAACAACACCTTGGGTTCAGTTGCCAGTGCGCGCACAATGGCAAGACGTTGCTGTTCACCGCCAGACAGGGCACGTGCGGGTTGGGAAGCTCGTGATAGCAGATTTGCCTGTTGTAACAATTCATCCCGGTGTACCGGATCAGTGCGACCAGCAAGTTTCAGGACAAAATCAATATTGCCAGCAACAGAACGCCTGAGCAGCACCGGCTTTTGAAAAACCATTGCCTGTACCGCCCGCGTGGCAGGTCCACATGCATGACCTGCCCACATGATCGAACCAGTGTCAGCGGGAATTAATGCATGTAAAAGACGCACCAACAGGCTTTTGCCTGCCCCATTTGGACCCATGATAATAGTGATGTCATTGCTTGTGATATCAAGATCAAGGTTTGAAATCAGGTCTTTGCCACCAGATCGATATCCTAGACCCTTGACCCGCAAGGGCAATTGATCATTGGGTGGGGAATATGTGCGATCAAGCATAAGCCTTTGCCTCGGACTTTATCCGCAAGGCCATCACCGCAGCATTGACCAAAAGCGCAATCACCAGAAGCACTATGCCTAATGCCAAGGCCAGTGCAAGTTCACCTTTTGAGGTTTCAAGCGCAATTGCGGTGGTCATCACCCGTGTCAGATGTGCAATGTTGCCGCCTACGATGATAACCGCGCCTACCTCGGCAATCGCACGTCCGAAGCCTGCCAGCAACACAGTCAGCAAGGCATGGCGAGCGTCCACTATCAAGGCCATCATTCGGATGTGCCAGGGCACCGACAGGGACATAAACTGTTCAGAGTACTCAGCGTTCATGTCTTCGATGATCTGGCGTGTCAGCGCGGCGATGATCGGAGTGATCAAAATGGTCTGCGCAATGATCATTGCGGCAGGGGTGTAAAGCAGTTGAAAAAAACCCAAAGGCCCGGCATTGGACAATGCCATGTACACCAGCAGGCCAACCACAACCGGTGGCAGTCCCATCAGCGAATTCAACGCAATAACAATGCCATTGCGACCAGTGAAACGTGATGTCGCCAGAAAAGCTCCAAGCGGCAATCCTATAATCCCGGCAATTACAACCGAGCTCACACTGACGCGTAATGATAGAACGATGATCTCCATCAGATCACCATCCATATCCAGCACCAACCCTAAGGCCAATCGGAACGCGTGCGCAAAATCCTGCATAATATGTATTATTTCACATAAAATAACGAATGAAAGTATCGTATGGCAACAAAGGCACTATTTCAACAGATTACATTCTCCAGTCAAATCCCGATGCAGAATTATCGCAATGTTAACGCACACAGCAGATAGTGCAGAAGGTGGAATTTTGACCGTTCAGCAAGACCAATGTCAGGCAAACGGTAAAGGACGGGGCAAGCGCAATCCATGATCTTCAGCTCGGCTGACTTCATCTTCTATTTTTTGCCAGCTGTGTTTTGTGCGTTCTGGCTGGTTCGACTTGTGTCTCCTGCCGCGTCAATTGCAGTTCTGTGCGCCGCCTCCATGGGGTTTTACGCCTACTGGAAATGGCAGTACGCCTTCCTTTTTGCAGGTTCAATCGCATTGAATTATGCCTGCTATCTGTGGATCCGATCATCAGGAAAGGCAGCGATTGTAAAGGCGGGAATTATCGGCAACCTCGCACTGATTGCAGTCTTCAAATATGCTGACTTCCTTGTCAGCGATGTTGCTGGAATGGTGCGGTTTCAACCATATGTCGAGAATATCGTGCTGCCGCTGGGTATCAGCTTTTTTACATTCCAGCAGATTTCGTTTCTGGTCGACACAGCAAAGGAACGCGATCAGGCTAGAGTCCCTTTCCTGCACTACATCACTTATGTGTCTTTCTTTCCGCAACTGATTGCCGGGCCCATCGTGCGCCACGACGAATTCCTCTATCAACTGGCGCAAAAGCTCACCTTAAAGGATAATTTCGTTCGAGGCTGTCTGTTATTCGGCATCGGTCTAGCCAAGAAGGTATTGATTGCAGACACTTTATCGGCCTACGTGGCAACCGGATTTGCAGATCCAGGTGCATTATCGACGCTTGATGCCTGGGCATTGACCTTTCTCTACACCTTCCAGCTCTATTTTGATTTCTCCGGCTATTCCGACATGGCCATAGGGATCGGATTAATGTTTGGCCTGCAATTGCCACAAAACTTCAATTCGCCATATCAGGCAGCCAGCATTCAGGATTTCTGGCGGCGATGGCACATGACGCTCTCAAGCTGGTTGCGCGATTATCTCTACATTCCACTTGGCGGCTCCAGGAACGGCGAAATGCGCGCCTATGCTGCTTTGCTCGCAACGATGTTCCTCGGCGGGCTTTGGCATGGTGCAGGTTGGACATTTGTTGTCTGGGGTACAGCGCACGGTGTTGCACTGGCTTTGAACCGGGCATGGACGCGGGCCGGTTATAAAATGCCGATGGCGGCAGGTTGGTTCATGACGTTCATATTCGTTGCAAATCTGTGGGTCGTGTTTCGCGCTGAAACCTTCGAGGCGGCTTCTACAATTTACGCTTCGATGTGGTCGCTGTCAGCATTGCTTCACCCAACCACCATGGCCCACATCGTCTACCAGCCACATTTGTGGATTGCGATTGCCGGGCTGATCATCATCGTGACGATGCTGCCAAACTCATGGGTGATCGACCGTTTTTGCAAGGAACATCAAAAATCACTGGTTGTCACTGCATCGCAGTTTGCTGCCGGCTTTGTGTTCATGTTGGCGATCAAGCGCATGTCTGAAGCATCTGCGCCGTCCGAATTCATCTATTTCCAGTTTTGAGTAAGGGAGCCTGAATACCATGTTGCGTCTTGCAAGTTTTGTATCAGGGATTTGTGCAGCCGCAGCAGCTGTGTTTTTTGCACCTGACATGTTGAAGGACAACCCGGCTGTCGGCTCCTACTGGATTGCCAAGGTGCTGACTTATCAGGACAATTTGCTTGAAAAATCCACAGACAAGAAGAGGTTGATTGTCATTGGCGGGTCCAATGGCCTTTATGGTTTTGATGGCAATTACCTGGAAAAGCACTCTGATTATGACGTAATCAACCTGTCTGTTCATGTTGGTTTTGACCTGCCATTTCATGAACAACGCCTGCGCGGAAAGCTCAGGCAAGGTGACATTGTGGTGGCAACAATCGAGCATCCACTGTATCGGCGTGACAGCACCACCAGCTTTCATCAGGAACAGAACCTGTTGTGGCTGCAAAGATTTTTCAATTATGAAACACCAATTGAACGGCTGCAAAGCAACCTGGAGACACCATCGGAGATTTACGCATCACTTGGATGGCAAAAGCTGACCCAGCCCAAACGTGATCTGTCAGGGCTTCCCGAGCCTGGCAATGACGGGATCAAGACACCGGTCATCATGTCCAAGATCATGCCATTGCATGTCTCGCTTGCTGATGAGCACGGGTTTTTTGTTGTTCCGCTGCCTGCCAACAAGGCAGTCAAAAAGGATTTTAATGGCAAAAAACAGCCATATTCTGCTTTGCCAGTATCCGCTGCCGGGCCCACCCGAGCAGTCGATAAACTGCTCCAGCTGAAAAAATCGGTGGAGCAACAAGGTGCGCAATTGCTGATAACCTGGCCTGCCATGGCGGACATCAAATCGCACTCACGTCATGATACAGCGCTTGTCAGTGAATACCGCTCATTTCAGGCAGCGCTCAACAAAACCGGGCTGAAAATGATCTGCGATCCGGCAGACATGTTCCTGCCAACTGAGTTTTTCTCTGACACCGTTTATCATGTGAATGCCTGGGGAGCGCTTGACCGATCGATCCGTCTGGCCAAGTGCCTGCATGCAGAAAACCTTGGTTTTCCGCGGTCCGTACTGGCACACACAGTTCAAAGCGAGCTTCCAATCCGTCGGACCCGCAAAACCATGCGCGCACCATTTGAAGTTGCACGGCAGGAAATTGAAGAGTTGCAAACCGCCTTGCATGCCTATCACAAGGAGCATGGCGCCTATCCGAAATCCAGCAATTCCGGGCGAAATTGGGACGGACTCTACTCGAAATGGGGACAGTCCACCGAAAACTGGATTGATGGCCTGGCACCAAAATATGTATCGGCACTGCCAAGGGACTGGCGAAAATCAAAAAGCCCTGATTATCAGTACCTTTATCGCTCAAACGGCCGATTTTACAAGATCATGAACCGTAGACCCCCAGATTGCGAGCTGGCACGGCTTATCGTGCCTGAATTTGCCGATCCATCGCGAGATTGCTGGGCTTACAGCGCCTGGACAGGCATTGCACGCACCTGGTAGCAAATCGAGACTTGCCGGAAAACCTTACCCGGATATTAGCCCTGAATTTCCCTTTATAAGCTCGTTTGTGCCCTTAATTGTTCTACTCAGAGGGTTTAAACGGCACGATTTTCACTCCATTTTTTCGACTCAATCGTTAAATTTTATGAGTCTTAACGCGCACTTACCGTCATAGGTTGACGCTAGGCCAGGCTCCCAATCCAAGCTAAAACGTAACAAACAAACAGTTTTTACTTGTTATAATATCATTAACCATAAAAATTTTTATTTTATAAATCATAAACCCAATAAACCATTCGAATTATTATGATTAAAATTTGAATTTACTTATTAGAAAAAGATTCAGGACAGTGTGTTCATGACCTTCGGCAGACAAGGTTGATAGCGTTCACCGGATAGATGCGGGGTGGGCGGGGGACACGGGCACTGAATGAATTTTATATCGCTACTTGAGTGGATGTTCGGCCTTCTGGTGCTGATCATATTCGTGAACAGATATGTTTTCGGATCGATGCTGCGTACTGCCGACAAGCGCACGGAGAAAGGCTACGGCGTTATGCCAGCCGAGCTTCCCAGCGTGTCCATTGTGGTGCCCGTATTTTGCGAAGGTGCATCGGTTCTGAAAACCGCTGCCTCATTTGC
>JBAUGO010000107.1:0-1650 GCA_049679775.1 Anderseniella sp. | reverse complement strand
AGCCTGGGCTGTTAAAAACTGGGTATTGACGAGTGTCTTTTGGGGTATGCCGAGTGTGGTTTTGTTTCCTAAGATTATGGCCTTTCCGTCCCGAATTGTTTTGCATGGATGCGATGATGCCCAAGTTGACTGTGGACTATAAGTCCCCACCTCATAAAGTGATTTCTTTTCTTCGAGCTGGTCGGGACAAGCTGCGTTCGAAATACGCCGCGTTGAGAATCGAAATGCGGCGTGTGGAAAACCAGGTCCGTGCCGTGACCAACAGTCGCGCAATGTGGGAGAAGCGAGCCCGACTCGCGGAGGCCGAACTCGCTGCGCTGAAAAAAAGTCAGTAACTTCCGCCGCCACGGAAACCTCGCGTGAGCTGAGCGTTGTCGATCAGACTCCCGACGTCACCACCGTCACCGGCAGTCATTTTGGAATGAACCAGATTCTGCACGCTGTTCGTTTCGTCATCGACGCGGCCGTGTCGATGCGAGCCAGTTCGCGTGTGCTGAATGTGATGGCTCAGGTGGATGGTCGTCCGGCGTTCGACGAACCGTGCCACACCACCGTCCAAAACTTCATCGTCCGCATCGGCCTGTATCTGGTGCAGCAGCGAACGTTCGTGCACGACGACTGGATATGGATTGCCGATCATACAATTGCCGCCGGCACGACCAAGTGTTTTGTCGTGTTGGGAATTCGCCAGAGCCGGTTTGGCCAACTGGACCGCCCGTTGCAGCATCATGACCTGGAACCGCTCGCGCTGCTTCCGGTCGAACAATCCACCGGTGCCATTGTTCATCAACAGTTTCTGGATCTCAGTAAGCGTTATGGCGTGCCTGTGGCGGTGGTCAGCGATCGTGGTTCTGACCTGAAAAAAGGCGTTGAACTGCTGCAGAAAGACCACCCCGACGTCATCGCTCTGTACGACATCGTGCATCTGGTTTCGCGTCTGATCGAAAAACTATTGAAACAGGATGAACGCTGGGACGAGTACCGCAAGGCGAGTTGTCAGTGTGCCAACGCGGTTCGTCAGAGTTGTTTCTCGCACCTCAAACCGCCGCGTCCCAAAACTAAGGCCCGCTACATGAACATCGACCGCGAAGTGCATTGGGGATCGCGAGCGCTGCAGGTACTCGACCGCGTGAGATGCGGCGACCTCACGGTTCGGCAGCAGGCGCGTCTGCCTCTCGAGAAGATGGAAGCGAAGTTTGGCTGGCTGGAAGAGTACCGAGAGGCAATCAGTTTGTGGCGCGAACTGTCGCGTGTCGGCCAGAGTGCCAACAGTGTCGTTCGCTACCATGGGTATGCGGCCGACACGATGGCTGAACTGCGCTGCATCACACAAGATCTGCAACATGCTTCATCGCGGTCGCTGGCAGAACAGATCGTTGAACAGGTCGAACGGATGTGCGAGGCCGTTGGTGATGATCGCAAACTTCCGGGCAGCAGTGAGGTTCTGGAATCATTGATCGGTCGAGGCAAACAGTTGATGGGTCTGACTTCAGGGAACAGTCTGACGAAACAAGTGTTGGCGATGGCCACAGCAACGGCCGATCTCAGTTCCGACCTGATCCGTTCGGCGTTGGAATCCTGCTCGATGAAAAACGTCCGGCAGTGGTGCGTCCAACATCTCCCACGCAGTCTCCAGAGTCTCCGACAAGC
>JBAUGO010000106.1:0-2046 GCA_049679775.1 Anderseniella sp. | reverse complement strand
CCTCGGAATTTGGAACAGACGGTCACATTGATACTCTGGTGTGCTTTGTTAAGCCCGGTGTTGTGGTCGTACATGGCCAGCCTGACCCTGAACACCCTGACTATGAAACGTCCAGGGAAATCGAAGCCATCATGCGCGCCGAGACAGATGCACGCGGTCGCAAGATGGAAGTTATTGTGCTGGATGCACCAGAAGAAATCTATGAGCAAGGCGAGCCATTGTCATGTTCATATGTGAACTTCTCGTTCGTGAACAACGGTGTTGTGCTGTGTGCCTTCGATGACCCGCAAGATGAGGTTGTGGCAAACCAATTCCGTCGACTGTTCAATGATCGTGAAATTGTTTCGGTGCCGGCAATTGACATTTTCAAGGGCGGCGGCGGGGTGCACTGCATCACCCAACAGGAACCACTTTGCAAAACCAATGGAGCGTGAACTAAAATGCGTAACGTAACACTTGCCGCCACACAGATGGCTTGTTCCGATGTTGTGAAGGAAAACGTGACCAAAGGCGAGAAGCTGGTTCGTGCGGCAGCAGCAAAAGGTGCCAATGTTATCCTGTTGCAAGAGTTGTTTGAGGGCTACTATTTTTGCCAGGACGAGCTGCCCGAGTTTTATGCCCGTGCGCTGCCTGCCGCTGGTCATCCGACCATTGAACATTTCAAGGGTGTGGCGAAGGAACTTGGTGTTGTACTGCCTGTGTCTTTTTACGAAGAAGCAGGCAATGCAAGGTTCAACTCGATTGCCATTATAGATGCAGACGGCAAGAATCTTGGCATATACCGCAAGTCACACATTCCCCATGGTTCCGGCTATCAGGAGAAGTATTATTTTTCTCCGGGCGACACTGGCTTCAAGGCATGGGACACCGCCTTCGGTCGCATCGGTGTTGGTATTTGCTGGGATCAGTGGTTTCCTGAAACAGCTCGCTCAATGGCATTGCTGGGAGCTGAAATGTTGTTCTTCCCAACAGCCATTGGGTCTGAATTGCTCGATCCAACCTGGGATTCGGCTGCCCATTGGCAGCGCGTACAGCAAGGCCATGCTGGTGCAAATCTGATGCCTGTGGTCACCTCCAATCGCGTAGGAACCGAGCCTGGGCGCAACGGGACTGAAATGACGTTTTATGGTTCTTCTTTTATCGCCGACTTCACAGGTGAGAAGGTAGCAGAAGCCAACCGCACAGAGGAAACCGTCCTGACCCATACATTTGACCTTGATGACCTCAAGGAAAAACGTAGCTACTGGGGTATTTTCCGAGACCGCAGGCCCGAACTTTATGGCAATGTGGCGACGCTTGATGGTACCGCCTCTGCGTTCAAACGATAGACGATCCAATACATGGTGATTTAATAAATCACCTTGAGTGACAAAACAAAGCTTGCAAATAATTGTAGGCAAACCAGAGGGTCCGGTTGCCGGATAATTTGAATGCCGGTACCTGACTTGAAACCTGAAACCAAAGGTGCACTGGCCGTAACTGCAGGAGCTTCACTTTGGGGTTTGTTCTGGATCCCGTTGCGATATTTGTCTGATGCAGGCTTTGGCGCACTGTGGGCATCAGTCATGGTCATGGGGGCAAGTATACCGGTGGCCATTATGATTGCCTTATGGTTGGGCAAGTGGCGAGGTGCTGACACCAAATGGATTTTGGCCGTTGGTGTTGGTATGGGTATTTCCCAGGTGCTCTATTTCTACGCGATCGTATCGACGGACGTGATCAGGGCGGTATTCCTTTTCTACATGCTGCCAATCTGGGCAACGCTGATAGATCGTGTTGTGTTTGGTGTCAGGTTGAGCATCGGACGATCATTTGCCGTCATGCTTGCCTTCTTTGGCCTATGGCTTTTGCTTGGTGGTGATGGTGGGCTGCCCATGCCGCGTAATGCAGGTGACTGGAGTGGGTTGGCAGCTGGCTTTTTCTGGGGCGGTGTATTGGCATTGATCAACGGCCGGGCACAGGTTGATCCGTACTGGAATGTGGCGGCTAGCATTATTTGTGGCGCAATCTTTTCTGTGATTGCAGCGGTGCTGTTTAGCGTTGAAC
>JBAUGO010000105.1:0-3885 GCA_049679775.1 Anderseniella sp. | reverse complement strand
ATTGCGTGGCAGGCAAAACTCCCTTGGGAGCCATGTTTATGAACGGCTCATCCTTGTACCGGTCAGCAAGGACTGCTTCACAATCCTTGGCAGATTTGCCAGGGCTCAGTTTTGCATAGGCGGTAATGAACTCACCCCGGCTCATCGGAATGAGATGTGGTGTAAAGTTGACAATAACATCCCTACCCGCAGCGACAGACAATTCCTGTTCGATCTCCGGGGCGTGGCGATGCTTGCCGACAGAGTATGGTCCCATACCTTCACCCGCTTCGCAAAACAGCGTGTTCTGTTTCAATGAACGCCCAGCCCCCGACACGCCGGATTTTGCATCGATAATCAGGTCGCTTGCATCAATGAGCCCAGCCTTGACCAAGGGAATGAGCAACATCAACACAGCCGTTGGATAACAACCAGGACACGCCACGAGGCGGGTTTTTCTGATGTCATCGCGATAATGCTCGCTTAATCCATAGACAGCATTCTTTTGAAGCTCCAGCGCTGCGTGATCATTGCCATACCATTGCTTGTAGGTATCAGGGTTACGCAGCCGGAAATCAGCCGACATATCTATGACTTTTACATGCTCTGGCAGCTCCTTGATCACGGCCTGGCTGGTGGCATGGGGCAACCCGCAAAAAGCAGCATCAACATTTGACCAATCAACATCTTCATTTTTGACCAGAGCGGGCAAATTCAATCCGGTCAGGTGCGGAAAAACGCTTTCCAGCGGATTGCCTGCATGTGAGTTTGCTGTCAGAGCCACAATCTCCATATTGGGATGATCGCAGGCAAGTCGAACCAGATCCGCGCCAGTATATCCCGATGCCCCGATAACTGCGATGCGAATTTTCTTGCTGCTGCTCATGATCACTTGCTCCTGAGGTAATAACCTGCAACACGCAATAGCGGGTTTCCAGTATTTGCGCAAAGGCATGATGTCGCCTAAACCAGCACTTATGTCAGAAAGTGAAATTTGTTGATGCGGATACTATTTGTCAGTACGGCTGGCCACTTTGGCGGTACAGAGCGCTGGGCCAGCATGGCCATCAGCGAGTTGGCAAAGCGTGGCCACGAAATATGGATGGCGTGTCCTGATGTTGATCATGCCGACAAATTCACATCACCCGATAAATTGTTTCATCACGTCCCGATGTCCTTTTGGGATTCGAATGGCAAGGAAAAGCTCGAAACCTTTTGCCGCAACAACAAGATCGACGTCCTTATCCCAATCAGTCAGAGGGCCTATTTTCCATGTGGGCAAATTGCAAGAAAGCTGAACATCGCAATGGTGTTGCGTCTTGGTATCGTCCGGCTCCCCTGGCGCCCCATCATTGACTGGTACGGATATGGTATTTTTCCTGATGCCATTATTGTCAATACTGCTCGCATCAAGCAGGTTTTATCCCGCGCCCCATTCGTGAAAGCTGATCGCATCCATGTCATATATAATGGCATCGTGGAACGGCCAACTTCAGGCATTGAAGAGGATGAGAGGTTTTTCAACATTACCAGTGTTGGCACATTGTCCTGGCGCAAGGGCATGGAACATCTGATCAAGGCGATTGCACTTCTTCCCATGGAGTTGAGATCACAAGTGCGGCTGAAGCTGGTGGGCCAAGGACCGGCATACGAAAAGCTCTTGAGCCTTGCAACCAGAACAGGCTTGTCGGAGCAGATCACACTCACCGGACATGTTGACAATCCAACGTCTCATGTTGCTGCCAGCGATCTGTTTGTCTTGCTGTCTGTTCAAGAAGGCATCTCCAACGCACTGCTTGAAGCAATGAACTGTGGAATTGCCTCTTATTCTACACTGGTTGGAGGGCATGGGGAATTCATGCGCCATGGTGAAAACGCCTACGTGGCAAAATCACGAAAACCAGAGCTTGTGGCACGCGATATCGCGGCAATCATGCAGGATGAAAAGCGCGCTGAAATTGGTCGCGCAGGACAGAAAACCGTAAAGGCTACCTTCACACTGGAGGCTATGGGAGACAAGCTTGAAAAAGTGCTCCTGAACGCAATAGCCAAAAATAAAAAGGTCTGAAGGTTTTATACCTTCAGACCTCAATCAAACTACAGAACGCGCCAGGTAGTATACCTGACCGCTTCCATAATTACTTGGCCAGAGTGGCTAACTCTTCTGCGTTCAGCTGGCCATCGGCATCAGCATCGGCTGCCTTGAAAGCATCTTCAGATACATCAGGCATAGCTGCTGTTACTTCTTCCATGGAAACAGTGCCGTTGGCATCTTTATCGAGATCAGCCAATTCAGCTGCATGAGCAGCAGTTGTTGCAAGGAATGAAACTGCAAGAGCTACAAGAAGATTTTTCATAAAAGGAGAACTCCAAGAAGAAATGAAGCCGTTTAATCCTGCCAGGGTAACCGGTGGATAATTGAGGAGGGCTTTTGCTACCTCAATTGAGACTCCATATGATCGTACCTAATGGTATTATTGGGGCTGGATTTCTTCCGGATGTTGTTTGATTAGAGGCGGCTTTGTGTCAAAAGAATCAGAAGCGACATTGCAGCTTTCGGACGTCGTTTTCGCTCGCCCAATTTGAAGAAAAACCCTGCCGGACAATCCGACAGGGTCTCCTGATTCAACTGGTTGGCTCTGCTTTTACAGAGCCTGAACGACCTATAGATCAGCCGGAAATAGCTGCAAATTCTTCTGCTGACAGTTCACCATTCTTGTCTGCATCAGCAGCACCGAATGCGTCATCTGAAATATCGGGCATGGCTGCCTTGGCTTCTTCCATGGAAACACTACCGTTTTGATCGGCGTCAACAGCGGCAAAGTCTGCTGCAAGAGCTGCAGTAGAGGCAAATCCGGTTGCGAGAAGGATTGCGAGAAACTTTTTCATAATGAATTCTCCAGTTAGATTTTCTACCGATCCCGACGGCTCGACTTTTGAGGGGCCAACGAGAACCGCATGAATGCCGTCCACGGAAAGGAACATGGATTGTCATTGCGGCACAGAAGGGCACGGGAAAAGGTATTCTCTGGACCAATTTGTGATGGAATGTGGCGAGTCAAAAAGCTCTACAACGATGGGCGGTATCAGGACCCGCTCATGTCTAGTGTACGAAGTAGGGATTTTCTGTAGTTTTCACGCCAACTAGTTTGCGGCGTAGTCAAAAACCAGGATTTCCTAATATCCCAGGCTCCAGAATACACTTCGCTCAATTCGCAACTTTCGATCTTTGCAAATCCGCCGATCGTGAAAAGTGTAAATTCTGAAAAATATACTTTTCCATCAACGAGATAAAGATCGCAGCGCACGAAATCAAAGTCTGCAGAAAGGCGATTTGCAGCTGCACGTAAGGAATCGATTTCGTCAGGCATTGTGACTTGTTGGCTTAACTGGTGAAAATTGAACTCGCCTGAATAAACCTTGCCTGTCTCATCAACCACCGCTGCTATTCTGGTTCCGTCAGGCGCCAACTGCCGAACAAACGTGTAGACGATCTCGCCACCTGCACAGTAAAATTTATACTCGTTGGACAGCGGTTTACTATCTTCAAACAGCATTTCCTCAACGAATAGCTTTCGCTCGATTTTGCGATATGGCCATTCTGCATTGCGCCTGCCGTAATCAATAGCCAACCAGCGACGAGTCTCGCTCAACAGGTTTTGTCTGTCGTATTTTCCTTGCCTGATGAATATGTTCCAGCCAGAGCCATGGTTGGCTTTAACCACAACATCACCCTTGAGGAGTTGTTCTGGAATCTCTGATGCTGAGACGCCTTCCCACAAAGTAGTTGGGAATTTGATATTGGGATGCAGGCGCGCAACATAATCTTTGACTTTCAGTTTATCAGCTGCTGTGATAAATAACGGGTTGCGATCGAAAATTTTTCTCCAGGCATATTTATCGTTG
>JBAUGO010000104.1:0-6028 GCA_049679775.1 Anderseniella sp. | reverse complement strand
AAGCGCCTTGGCCGTCCAGGTGGTGTTATCGCGCGGGCCAGATATCTCAAGCCGCTGATATCCGGCACATAACCGGTTGAAAAAAATTGCTGCCAAGCCACATTTTTTGTGCGTGATGGCGAACCTTTTTTGCCGATCAGAAATCCGACCTCTTCAAATGTCTCACGCACCGCTGCCAGGGCAATGCCGTGGGCGCGGGCCACTGAGGGTTTGCCTTTCATGCGCATCTGGAGCTTTTGGCAAACAGTCTCGTCCAGACATGATTGCAGTTTCAATCGGCAATCGCCCGGGTCAACACGTCCACCTGGAAACACAAACTTGCCAGGCATGAATTTGTGAGACTCATGACGTTTACCCATCAGGATACGAGGCGAGGGGCCATCGCGGCGAACCAGTACAAGGGTGGCTGCGTCGTGAGGGCGGGCAAGGCTTGGATGAGGAATAGTATCAGGCTTGGTCATGACAAGATCATCTTTAATCACTCTGTGAAGTGATCACAATGCCTTGATGTCTTGTTCCAGAGTGTCAGGCGATAACTGCTCGGCCTCATCATCGCTCAACCCGAAACCGTGCATGCCAATGGCCCATTGCAGGCCGACTATGGCGCCCTTGACCAGGGGCAGAAGCCAGAGTGTCATCAATATGCAGAGCGGGATCCACAGGACCGCGTGAACCCACAATTCAGGTTTCCATGCCCTTTCAGTAATGAACACCAGGGGAACAAGAAGATGCCCGACAATAAACATGGTGAAATAGGGAGGTGCATCATCAGCACGGTGGTGGTGCAAACCCTGTTTGCAAACACTGCAATCTGTTTCAACCTTCAGATAGCTTGAAAATAACTTTCCTTCGCCACAACGCGGGCAGCGGCATTTGATACCGCGCCACATGGCTTGCCATACTGATCGGCCATTGCCAGTTGTTGCGCCAGCATTGAACGAGGTGTCTGATTGATGTCCAATTTCATAACTCATGACGATTTATCGCATCATGTAATGGTTCCAGAAAATTCCACTTTGCGCCGCAGCGTCAGGATGCCACATCGGTTGAAGCGGGAAGGGTTCAGCGTTTTTTACCACCTTTGCGGTGCGATGATTTGGACTTGGGCCGTCTCTGGTCTGATCTCGGTTTGCCGCGATTCGTTTGAGTGCGTTGTCCCCGTCCTGAAGGTGGTTTGCCCTGCGTTCCCTCCGACAACATCTTGAATCGCAAGCCCCCGACAATCGGCGTTACCTCCATCAGGCGCACATCGACCATGTCACCCATGCGGTAGGTTTCACCGGATCGTTCGCCCACCATTCTGTGAGCTTCTTCGTCATATACATAGTATTCATCGCCGAGAGTGGACACAGGTATGAACCCATCAGCCCCACTATCGACCAGGGTCACAAATATACCAGCCCCCACAATGCCAGAAATGCGGGCTGCAAAATCTGCCCCCAGATGACCTCTTAGATAGTGCGCAATAAGGCGGTCTGTGGTCTCACGTTCAGCCAGCATGGCGCGGCGCTCGGTAACACACAAAACGCCAGAAATTTCGTCCAGTGATCCAATATCCTCAGCGCTCAGACCGTCGTCGCCCAGCTTCAATGCCGTGATCAACGCGCGATGCACGATCAGGTCGGCATAACGACGGATTGGTGAGGTAAAGTGCGCGTAACGGCGCAAGTTCAACCCGAAATGGCCCTGATTGTCTGGGGTGTAAACCGCCTGAGATTGTGACCGCAGCACTGTTTGTGAAACCAGATTCTCATTCGGCCCACCGCGCGCAGCAGCAAGAATGCGGTTGAAATGCTGTGGTTGCATGACGACACCCTTGGGTGCAGAAAGCCCAAGTGTCTCGAGAAATTTCGCCAATGCGTCAACTTTTTCCGGTGCTGGAGATTCATGCACCCGGAAGATCAGCGGTGTCTTGTGAGCTTCGAGGGTTTCTGCAGCAGAAACATTCGCCTGGATCATGAATTCTTCAATGAGTTTGTGCGCATCAAGTCGCTCAGGCGTTACTACCCGTTCGATATTGCCGTCGTCATCAAGGATCAGCTTGCGTTCAGGCAGGTCAAGCTCAAGCGGTTGGCGTTTGTCACGGGCTGTCTTGACCGCCTCATATGCCCGCCATAGCGGCTTGAGCACAGGTTCGAGCAATGGGGTGGTCGTATCATCCCCAAGCCCATCAATAGCAGCTTGAGCCTGTGCGTAGGACAGTTTGGCGCTTGAACGCATCCATATCCGTTCAAAATGATGCTTCTTCTTGTTGCCGGACCGGTCAAAGGTCATGAAACAGGCAAAGGCGGGCCGATCTTCATTACCACGCAAAGAGCAAAGGTCAGTAGACAGTCTCTCTGGCAGCATGGGGACAACGCGATCGGGGAAATATACCGAGTTACCGCGTAGCCTTGCTTCCTTGTCAATTGCACTGCCGGGTTTGACGTAGGCAGCAACATCGGCAATGGCCACCACTACATTGAAGCCACCCTTGTTTTCCGGATCGTCATCAGGTGCCGCCCAGACGGCATCATCGTGATCGCGAGCATCTGGCGGGTCAATAGTGATGAGCGCCAGGGAGCGCATATCCTTGCGACCCTTGGGAGGAACCAGTTCTTTCAGGCTCTGCGATGAAGAAATAACCGCATCGGGGAAATGATCAGGAATGCCATGCTGGTGAATGGCAATAAGGGAGACATTGCGCTGATCATCGGCGCTGCCCAGGTTTTCGACGACACGTACCTGTGCATAGCCGCGACCACGCTCCTTGATGACTTCAACTCGAACAAGGTCACCACTGCGGGCGCCATTTTCATCTCCACGCTTGACTTCAAACTCGCCCTTGTCCTTGCGGTTGGCCGAGATGACCTGGCCACCACCGCGTGGCAAGGCCTTGTATATGCCAACAGCATGAGCAGACGGGCCTTGCAGCGTTCGTACAATGCGCGCTTCATAAGGGTAAGTAGCGCCAGGTGTCGGCGCGATCTTGCACAGGACATGGTTGCCAATACCTGGTAATTTTCCCTGGCTGGCATGACGAACAGTGTTTGAGGGTGAAAGCACAAGAATGCGAGGTGCTTCGCCACCATTGCCATCCCATTCGGCAGGCTCCGCAACAAGGTCTCCATCATCATTGATGGAAAGGATGCGCAAAACCGTCATGTAGGGCAGGCCGGACGCATCAGACATGCGTTTGCGCCGCGTTGCGATGAGGCCATCATCACCCATCTTTTTGATGAGTTTTTTAAGCTCGACCCGATCAGCGCCCTTGATATTGAATGCACGCGCTATCTCGCGTTTGCCAACCTTGGCATCAGCGGTCTTGAGAAACTCCAGTATTTCCTCTGGCGAGGGTAGGCCGCGCCCACGTGCCATTGATCAACTTTCCGCCTTTGTGGCCGCTTTTTTAGTCGTCTTTTTGGCCGGCTTTTTCTTTGCAGCTTTCTTGGCTGTTTTCTTTTTTGCCTTGGAGCCACCCTTCGCATTGATCAGTTCAATGGCTTGTTCCATGGTCACGTCTTCCGGCGTGATGTCCTTTGGCAATGTAGCGTTGATCTTGCCATATTTGATATAGGGTCCGTAGCGACCCTCCATAACCAGTAAATTGCCATCACCATCAGGATGGGGTCCGAGATCCTTTAATGCACTTTGCTGGCCGCGCTGGCCACGACTTGCCTGTTTTTCCGCGATCAGATCAACCGCACGGTTCAACCCGATTGTGAAGATTTCTTCAAAGTCAGGAAGGTTCGCATAGACGCCATCATGCAGAACAAACGGACCGTATCGGCCAAGACCGGCTGTGATTGGCTTGCCTGTCTCAGGGTGCATGCCGACTTCGAGTGGCAAGGAAAGCAAACGTAATGCAAAATCCAGATCAATGTCTTCAGGTTTGATGGATTTGGGAATGGAGGCGCGCAAGGGCTTTTCGCCATCCACAGCCTTGCCCAGTTGCAGGTAGGGACCAAAGCGTCCTGAATGACGTGTTACATCCTGTCCAGTTTCAGGGTGTTGGCCCAGCACAATGCCATCGGCAGGAACGGCATCACCATCGCCTTCACCAGCAGTACCAAGTTGCTTGGTGAACCTGCACTCAGGGTAATTTGAGCACCCAACAAACGCGCCAAACTTGCCCAGCTTGAGTGATAGTTGACCATTCTCGCAGGACGGGCACGCGCGCCTGTGTGTGCCATCTTCACGTTCAGGAAAGACATGATTTTCCAGCAGGTCGTTCAATGCATCGAGTACATGTGTAACCCGCAGTTCTTTGGTTCCGTCAATCTGGCTGGAAAAATCCTTCCAGAAATCAGACAATAACAGTTTCCAGTTCTTGTCACCTGCAGAGACCTGGTCGAGTTGTTCTTCCAGGTCCGCAGTGAAATCATACTGAACATAACGCTTGAAGAAGGAATCCAGGAAAGCCGTCACAAGGCGTCCCTTGTCTTCCGGGATCAGCCTTTTTGCATCCATGCGGGTGTACCCGCGATCCTTGAGCACAGTCAAAATGGCGGTATAGGTTGATGGCCTGCCAATGCCCAGTTCTTCCATGCGCTTGATAAGTGATGCTTCGGAGTAACGCGGTGGCGGTTCTGTGAAATGCTGAACAGGTTCAATTTTTCTCGCACCGACGACATCACCCTTTGTCAATTTGGGCAGGCGCTTGTCGTCTTCATCCGAAGTATCGTCGGTACCTTCCTCATAAACCTTGAGGAAACCGTCAAATTTCAAAACTGAACCATTTGCCCGCAAGGAGTAAATCTTGCCGTCATTACCTTTTGTAGTGATGTCAGCGCTGGTTCTTTCAAAATCCGCGCTTTCCATCTGGCTTGCCATGGTCCGTTTCCAGATCAAGCCATAAAGTGCGAACTGATCTGCATCGAGCACTTTGCTGACATCTTCGGGAGCACGAGACAGCTCCGTCGGGCGGATGGCTTCATGGGCTTCCTGAGCATTTTTGGCTTTTGTTTTGTAGACGCGTGGTGCAGCGGGAAGGTATGGCTCACCATATGTGGATTGTATGACATTGCGACATGCCGCGATGGCTTCATTGGCCATCTGAACACCATCCGTACGCATGTAGGTGATCAAACCGGTTACTTCGCCGTCGAGGTGGACACCTTCATAAAGTTTCTGCGCAACCTGCATTGTGCGTTGCGATGAAAAGCCCAGCTTACGAGAGGCTTCCTGCTGCAAGGTGGACGTGGTGAACGGCGGAGCAGGGTGGCGTTTGGCCGGCTTTGTATCCACCTGTTCCACCTGGAAGCGTGCATCTTTGAGCGCGGCCTCAATTGCCCGGGCAGCTGTTTCGTTGCCAATGTCCAGTTTGTTGAGTTTATTGCCATTAACGGCCTGAAGGCGGGCAGCGAACATCTGGCCTTCACCCGTAGCCATGTCGGCCTCGATTGTCCAGTACTCGTCCTTGATAAAGGCTTCGATCTCAAGTTCGCGCTCACAAATCAATCGAAGCGCCACTGATTGAACCCGGCCAGCTGATCGCGCACCTGGCAGTTTGCGCCATAGAACCGGAGACAGATTAAACCCAACGAGATAGTCCAGTGCGCGCCGCGCCAGATAGGCTTCCACCAACGCATTGTCGATTTGGCGCGGGTGCTTCATGGCCTCAAGAATTGAGCTTTTGGTGATCGCGTTAAAGACCACGCGTTCGACCAGCTTGTCCTTTACCACACCTTTTTTGTTCAGCGCTTCAAGCACGTGCCAGGAAATTGCTTCTCCTTCACGATCCGGGTCAGTTGCCAGAATGAGCTTGTCGGCAGACTTCAAGGCTACAGCTATGTCATTCAGACGCTTTGAGGACTTTGAATCCATTTCCCAAAGCATGGCGAAATCTTCATCTGGACGCACTGAACCGTCCTTGGCAGGCAGGTCGCGGATATGACCATATGATGCAAGAACCGTAAAATCTTTGCCGAGGTACTTGTTGATTGTCTTCGCTTTGGCTGGCGATTCTACTACTACAACGTTCATTTGTATCAAAAATGTCCCGTAAAAAGGAAATTGCAACTGTGGTGGCTATGACCCAGCCCTGCGT
>JBAUGO010000103.1:0-2588 GCA_049679775.1 Anderseniella sp. | reverse complement strand
GATTGGTCATGGTCAGGTTGCCGACACGCACCCGCACCCGGTCATTCTTGCTCACCACCAACGGGTCTATACCAGGAAAGATGCGGCTGTTCCAACACCACAGGTTGAAGTCAGTCATGGTCATGACTTTTGGTATGTAGGAGCCGGGGTCAATATCAAAGGCGTTAAGCATGATAAGGAAGTCCCTGTCCACACGCATGAACGTTGGGTCTTTTGGGTGCACGACAAACATGCCCATCATACCCATTGCCATCTGGACCATCTCGTCTCCGTGCGAGTGGTACATAAAGGTGCCAGACTTCTTCAACTCGAACTCATAGACAAAAGTCTTGCCCGGCTTGATCGGCGGTTGAGTGAGCCCGCTCACTCCATCCATACCCGACGGCAACAATTGACCATGCCAGTGAACTGCGGTGTGCTCTGGTAGTCGGTTGGTCACGAATATCCGCACCCGGTCACCTTCCACTGCCTCGATGGTTGGCCCTGGTGACTGTCCATTGTAACCCCAAAGTCGCGCCACCATACCCGGCGCCATCTCTCGCTCTACCGGTTCGGCTACCAGATGAAACTCCTTGATGCCGTCCTTCATTCGCCATGGCAATGTCCAACCGTTAAGCGTGACAACGGGTTGGTAGTGATCTGGTCCTGAAGTGGGGACGTGCGGCTTTTGCGTTTCAGCCGTAGTGGCAATGGCAGCTTCAGGCAAGCCTTGTGCAATGGCAGGTGCGGCCAGTGCACTGCTGGTGAGTGCCAGGCCGGTGCCTAGAACTTTGCGTCTTGAAATCATGTCTGTCATCAGTTGGCCTCCTTATTAGTTCACTTTATTTCAATGGTTTTGTTATCGTCAGTGTTCTGGGCCGCCACCGGCATCAGCAAGCACTGTCATATTTCCTCCGCCACCTCCGGCATTTCCTCCGCCATAAATCACGGTCCTCAGATTGGCTTCTGCCAGCCAGAAGTCGCGTTTGGCCATGTCGGCCTGCAAGTCGGAGTTCACCTTGGCCCTGACGTCCTGCAATAGCTCGAACGTGCTTGAAATCATGCCGTTATTGTTGAGTAAGGCTTGCTGCTCCAACACCTTGCGCAACGGAGCTACAGCTTGATAGTGGTGGAGGGCAATCTCGTGCCTGCCTCGGTACGCCTCGTAGGCAGAGTGTGCCTCAGATCTGATTTCCGCAGCCCGTTGGGCCAGCAAATTGGCAGATCGCATGTAGGCCATCTCGGCCTTGCGCAACCGTGCCTGTCCGCTGTCAAAGATGGGAATGACCAGATCGAAATCGATTCTGCCGGAAACAACGTCTTTTCCATCTTCACGCTCGATTTCTACACCACCAGTGAAATCGAGATCGCTCACATACCTGGTTGCCTGGGTCAAACCATAGCTGCGAGCCACGATGTCGAGATCCGCCTTGGCAATCATCAGGTCGATGCGATTTCGCAGGGCTTCAGCTGCAATAGATTTCTTGCGAGTCACCTCACTCGGTAGAGGGGGCAATTTGTTCGGAACAGAGAATTCGGTTTCTTTGCCCCATACACCCATTTTGCGGATCAGAACTTGTTTGGCCTCGCGCGCTTCGAGACGGGCGCTCGCCAGTTGAGCGGTCAACTCTGCATAGTTAACATGCTCTCGCGCCTGAGCCGCCTTCGGGATAGCACCTGTCTTGCCAAGTTGCATGGCAAGATCAGATCCCGCATCCGCTGCCGATATGGCCTGTTTGATGTGACCGGCCCGCTCCCATGCAGAGACCGAATTGATCCATGCCACCCGCGTCTCATGCGCCAGTTTCAACGTTTCCTCTATCGCTTGATATTGAGCCTTGCGTACCTTCGCTTCTGCCAGGTCGATGCGTCTGTCATGAGTCATCGCCCGAGCGATATTTGTGGTGATAAGCGATTCGATGGTGCGCGCCACACCAACCTGGCTGAACTCTGCTGTCAGCTTCGGGTTTGACGGTAAGGCTTCCTGCCACACGTCGGCTGTTGACATGCCAATTTCGGCATATGCAGCCTGCAGCCCCTTATTGCTCAGTAATGCAACCTGAACGGCCGTTTCCGCGTCGATGGTCTTTTTGTGAATAAGCTGGTGCACTTGTTTTGCCGTCGCTTCTGCTTTTGCATGCGACTGCACCCAAACTGAGTTCTTGTTCACCGACGAATGGGTCTTGTCGTGCACGAGGGCAAAACCACGCGTCGGATCGGAGAACGCATCCAACTCTGCCTGTGTGGCACATCCCGTCAAACCCAATGCTACACCAACCAGCAACGCTTTCTTCATGGATGTCCACGCCATCACTGGTTACCCTCCTGGTTTTTGGAGTCAGATGCGGTGTCGCTCCAGGGTTCCGGCTCGACAACACCACGTCGGTGATACCCGGCCACCACACTGCGGTAGGGTTGGGTTGTGGTTTCACGATTGGGATCGACCGCATCGCGGTGAGACAGCGTATCGAACGGGTTGAGTTCCCGCTCCGCTGCACATCCGGTCAGTACGGTCAGCACAATTAATGCTACAATTCTGAATGACATATTATTTAGCCCAAAGGCTCCCCTGCATGTCTGATGTAATGTACGACAAGCCGACCCGGCGC
>JBAUGO010000102.1:0-6655 GCA_049679775.1 Anderseniella sp. | reverse complement strand
GCCGATTACGGTTCGGTCACATTCAAACTTCGCCCACAAGCGCGCTTTCATGATGGCTCACCCATAACACCTGAAGATGTCATCTGGTCCATGACAGCCCTTAAGGACGCCCACCCTGCCTACAATTTTTACTACAAGAACGTCGTGTCGGGCGAAAAGACCGCTGAGGGCGAGGTCCTGTTCAAATTCTCCGAGACCGGAAACCGCGAACTGCCACAAATCGTTGGGCAATTGCCCGTCCTGTCAAAGGCGTGGTGGACCGGTACGGATGCCAATGGCAAAACCCGTGATCTGAAAGAGACAACGCTGGAAGCCCCCTTGGGCAATGGTTCCTACAAGGTATCAGATGTCAAACCAGGCAGAGCCATCACCGTGAGCCGGGTCGAAGACTATTGGGCAAAGGATTTGCCGGTCAATGTTGGCAAGGATAATTTCGACCACATCGTCACTCAGTATTACCGCGATGACACCATCACCCTCGAAGCCTTCAAGGGTGATGAATACGATTTCCGTCTGGAAAACTCATCCAAGAATTGGGGCACAGGCTACGATTTTCCGGCACTCAAGCGCGGTGACGTGGTGAAGGAACAGGTTACCCTTAAAAATGCCGAAGGGATGCAGGGATTTGCATTCAACATCCGGCGTGAAAAATTTGCTGACCCGCGCGTGAGACGTGCGTTTAACTTTGCCTTTGATTTTGAATGGTCAAATGAAAACCTGTTCTATGGTCAGTATGTGCGCTCGGCGAGCTATTTCTCAAACTCCGAGCTGGCTGCTATCGGATTGCCGGATGCGGGTGAACTTGCCTTGCTCGAGCCGCTCAAGGACAAGTTGCCAGAAGATGTATTCACCACACCATTCACCAACCCGGTTTTCTCGTCGTCTCAGGACAAGCGCAAGAATCTGCGCGAAGCTGGCAAATTACTGGCTGACGCCGGGTGGAGCGTTGGTGCTGACAGGATATTGCGCAACGCAAAGGGCGACCCGTTCAGCTTGCAGATATTGCTGGTCTCGCCCTTGTTTGAGCGTATCGTCCTGCCCTATGTGCAACAGCTCAAGCTGCTGGGCATCCAGGCAACCGTACGCACCGTAGATGACAGCCAGTATCAACGCCTGGTTCAAACCTTCGACTATGACATGATTGTCAGCAGTTGGGGTCAATCGCTGTCACCCGGCAACGAACAACGCGACTTCTGGGGATCGGCTTCGGCTGATCGCAACGGCAGTCGAAACGTGGTCGGCATCAAGAATGAGGCCGTGGATGCGCTGATTGACAAGGTGATATTTGCAACCGATCGCACAACGCTGGTAACAGCAACAAAGGCGTTGGATCGCGCCTTGCTGTGGAACCATTACGTCGTGCCCATGTGGCATACCCCCTATGAACGCATTGCCTACTGGAACAGGTTTTCCAGACCTTCCATCCAGCCGGACTTTTCGCTCGGTTTTCCATCAACCTGGTGGTGGGATGAAGCAAAAGCCGCCAAGGTCAAATCCTGATGCGGTGGTCCTGGCCAGCAGCGGCATGCATTATTTTATCCGCAACCAGTGCCAGTGCTGAGCCTGTTCATGGGCTTTCAGCCTTTGGCACGCTCGACTTGCAAGCAGACTTTACACACCTGCCTTATGTAAACCCGGAGGCCCCCAAAGGTGGCAGAATTACAACACTGGGGACCGAAGGACGGGTCACATTTGACAGCCTGAACGGTTACATTCTGAAAGGCGTTGCCGCACAACAGCTGTCATTGTTGTTTGATACCTTGATGGTGCGCAACCAGAACGAACCAGATTCTGTTTATAGTCTGGTCGCCCGAACTGCTGAAGTTGCAGCGGACAAGATGAGCGTTCAATTTGTGCTTGATGAAGCGGCCCGGTTTTCTGATGGTACAAAACTAACCGCAGATGATGTCTGCGCCAGCTTTGACTTGCTTAAGGACAAGGGCCATCCCAGCTATCAGATTTCGCTAGGCGATGTTGAGACCTGCAAGGTGGATGCGCCGAACGCCCTGACCTATTCATTCAAGGGTGCAAATATTCGTGACCTGCCAACAACCGTTGCCCAATTGCCGATATTTTCCAAGGCATTTTATCAGGAAAACGAGTTTGACAAAACAACCCTGACCGCGCCTCTGGGCTCTGGTCCCTACAAGATCAAGGAGCTCAAGCAGGGCCAGTTCATCACCTATGAGCGCCGCGATGATTATTGGGCAAAGGACAAGCCGGTCAACAAGGGCAGATACAATTTTGGTGAAATCAAACTGTTGTATTTCAGGGACAGGACAACCGAGCTTGAAGCCGTCAAGGCGGGCAATCTGGACCTGCGCGAAGAGTTCACGTCAAAAAGCTGGGCAACGGAATATGATATCCCGGCCGTCAAGGAAGGCAGGTTGATCAAGGCAACCTTACCGGATGATCGCGCCTCAGGTGCGCAAGGCTTTTTCCTCAATATGCGGCGTGGCAAGTTTGCCGATATCAGGGTGCGACGTGCGCTTGATCTGGCGTTTGATTTTGAATGGACCAACAAAAACCTGTTTTTTGACGCCTACAAGCGAACTGGCTCGTTCTTTGAAAACTCTGCCATGCGCGCCAGCAAAACCCCAGGGCCTGATGAGCAAGCCTTGCTCACCCCCTTGAAAGACAAGATGCCTGCGTCGGTGTTTGGTGAGGCTTACGAACCCCCCGTTACCGATGGCTCCGGCCAGGACCGCAAAGCCTTGCGTCAGGCAATCAAGCTGCTTGATGAAGCAGGCTGGAGCGTCAAGGATCAGGTTCGAATTGACAAGGATGGCAATCGGCTGAGCGTCGAGTTTCTGATCTTTGCACCAACCTTCGAACGTGTGATCGCACCTTATGTGCGCAACCTGAAACTGCTGGGTATCGATGCTTCAATCAGACAGGTGGAAGCAGCCCAGTATCAGGAGCGCGTCAAGAATTTTGATTTCGATGTTGCCGTCCAGCGCTTTGCAATGTCTGAGACGCCAGGCGTGGAGCTGAAAGCCTTTTTTGGATCGAAAAATGCCGAGACACCGGGAAGCTTCAATCTTGCCGGCATTAAAAGTGAGGCTGTGGACAGCCTGATAGATAAAATCATGCAGGCAAAGGACCGGGAACAACTGACAATTGCGGCAAGAAGTCTTGACCGTGTGCTGCGGGCTGAACAGTTCTGGATACCGCAATGGTACAAGGGGGCGCATACGCTTGCCTATTGGGACATTTTCGGTATGCCAGCCACAAAACCTCGATATGGGCGTGGCGTGTTCGACACATGGTGGATTGATGCGGCCAAGGAAGCTAGTGTGAAACGTGGCCCCTAGAGGCGAATCACTCGTTCAGCAGGTACAAGACCTGAACTGACAATCAAGCGGACACTTGCATGGGTGCGTATATCGCCAAACGATTACTTCTGATGATCCCGACCCTATTCGGCATCATGCTGATATCATTCGCAATCATTCAGTTTGCCCCCGGAGGTCCGGTAGAGCGTGTTCTGGCGCAACTGGCAGGCACTGATGTTGGAGCAACAGCTCGCATTGGAGGTGGCTCAGGCGCTGGCGAGGCAGGTGGAGGCGGGGCTGCAGGCGCAGGTGCGGGCGAAGGCAGTTTCAAATATCGTGGCGCCCAAGGACTAGACCCTGAATTCATCAAGAAGCTGGAGCAGCAATTCGGGTTCGATAAACCAGCTCATGAACGCTTCTTCATCATGCTGAAAAGCTATGCCACCTTCAACTTTGGCCAGAGTTATTTCCGCGATGTACCGGTCTTGCAACTGATCAAGGAAAAGCTGCCCGTTTCCATATCACTGGGGCTTTGGCTAACCTTTGTCTCCTACGCCATTTCCATTCCGCTCGGTGTCGCCAAAGCCGTACGCGATGGATCCAAATTCGATATCTGGACATCGGCTGTCATCATTGTCGGCTATGCCATTCCCTCGTTCCTGTTTGCCATCCTGCTTGTGGTACTTTTTGCAGGGGGATCGTTCTGGAATATCTTCCCGCTTCGAGGTCTGGTCTCGGACAATTTTTCTGATCTGAGCTGGTGGGAAAAAATCATCGACTATGCCTGGCATCTGGTTTTGCCGCTGACCGCGCTTGCTGTTTCATCATTCGCCACAATGACGCTTCTGACCAAGAACTCATTTCTCGATGAGATCAAGAAACAGTATGTGACCACCGCGCGCGCCAAGGGCCTGACAGAGAAGCGTGTGCTCTACGGCCATGTTTTCCGCAATGCCATGTTGATTGTCATCGCCGGGTTTCCGGGCGCATTTATTGGTGCATTCTTTGCAGGATCGTTGCTGATCGAGCAGATATTTTCACTTGATGGGCTTGGGCTTTTGGGCTTTGAAGCAGCCGTCAATCGAGATTATCCGGTGGTGTTTGCGACACTGTATATTTTCTCGCTGCTTGGCTTGATCATGAACCTGATCACAGACCTCATCTATACCTGGATTGATCCCCGCATCGACTTTGAATCACGGCAGGTCTAAAAATGGATGCTGCTGCCAATATCGATCAGGTGAAACTCAAAGCACTCAAGCCGTCCAGGTTGTCCGGTATCAACCAGCGCCGCCTGTCCCTGTTCAAGGCAAACCGACGCGGATACTGGTCGTTCTGGATATTCATGGTTTTGTTTTTTGCATCCCTGTTAGCAAACTTTATCGCCAATGACCGCCCGATCATCGCCAGCTACAAAGGCGAAATCCTGATGCCTGTCTTCAAGGAATATCCTGAATCCAAATTCGGGGGCTTCCTGGCCAGAACAGATTTTCGCGATCCGTTCATTCAGGAAGAGGTCAATGCCAATGGCTGGATGATATGGCCGCCGATCCGTTACAGCTTCCAGACCGTGAACAATGAACTGCCAAGTCCTGCGCCGTCTCCACCTGCCATGTCACTGAGCAAGGAAGAGGCATGCATACGCTATGAAAAAGGTGTCGATGACAGCAATTGTACTTTCGGCAACATGAACTGGCTTGGCACTGATGACCAGGGACGCGATGTTGTTGCGCGGCTGATTTACGGCTTCCGCATATCCGTGCTGTTTGGGCTCATCCTGACCATATTGTCGTCTATCGTTGGTGTGGCAGCTGGTGCTGTGCAAGGGTATTTTGGCGGCTTGACTGACCTGCTGTTCCAGCGCTTCATTGAAATATGGACCTCCATACCAACACTCTATTTGTTGATCATTCTGGCGGCGTTCCTGACCCCTAATTTCTGGCTACTGCTTGGCATCATGCTGTTGTTTTCCTGGACCGCACTTGTTGGCGTTGTGCGAGCTGAATTTCTACGTGGCCGCAACTTTGAATATGTCCGAGCAGCTCGAGCCCTGGGTCTCAGTGATCGCAAGATCATGTTCAAGCACCTGCTACCAAACGCAATGGTTGCCACAGTTACATTCATGCCCTTCATCCTGTCTGGCTCTGTTACCACACTCACAGCACTTGATTTCCTAGGGTTTGGCCTTCCACCCGGCTCTGCCTCACTGGGTGAACTGCTTGCCCAGGGCAAGGCCAACCTGCAAGCGCCGTGGCTTGGCCTGACCGGTTTTGCAGTTGTTTCCATCATGCTGTCGCTTCTGGTGTTCATTGGCGAAGCGGTACGTGATGCCTTTGACCCGCGAAAGACCTTTTCATGATGGCTGACGAGACATTGCTTGAGGTTCGTGATCTGGCGGTCGACTTTCATCAAGGCGAGAACGTGACCCATGCCGTCAAGGGCGTATCGTTTGATGTGAAGCGCGGCGAGACACTGGCACTGGTTGGAGAGTCAGGTTCCGGCAAATCCGTCACAGCCCTTTCAATCCTGAAATTACTGCCCTACCCCGCAGCAAGCCATCCGTCAGGTTCTGTTCTGTTCAAGGGTGAGGAACTACTCGACAGCGATGAGCGTGATTTGCGCCGGGTACGTGGCAACGACATCACCATGATCTTTCAGGAGCCGATGACCTCGCTCAATCCACTGCACACCATCGAACGCCAGATCGGCGAGATACTGCAAGTGCATCAAGGCATGGGTGAGCACCAGGCGCGAGAGCGGACGCTGGAACTCCTTCAAAAGGTTGGCATTCGTGATGCAGAAGAGCGTCTTGGCGCTTATCCGCATCAGATGTCTGGCGGCCAACGCCAGCGCGTAATGATTGCCATGGCGCTTGCCAACAATCCGGAATTGCTGATCGCAGACGAGCCTACCACTGCACTGGACGTGACAGTCCAGGCGCAAATACTCGAGCTTTTGCGCGACCTGCAACAAGAATATGGCATGGCAATCGTGCTGATCACCCATGATCTGGGCATTGTACGCAATGTATCAGACAAGGTCTGCGTCATGAAACAGGGTGAAATTGTTGAAACCGGGACGACAAAAGCCCTGTTTGCAAAACCCAAACATGACTACACCAGAATGCTGATCGAAGCAGAGCCCAAGGGAAAACCACCAGAAGCCAATGCGAAAGCTCCCGTCATCATTCAAACTGAAAACCTGAAAGTCTGGTTTCCGATCAAGAAGGGATTTTTTCGCAAGACTGTTGGCCATGTAAAAGCTTGCAACGATGTCTCCATCACGGTGCGTGCAGGTCAGACACTTGGTGTTGTAGGTGAGTCCGGTTCTGGCAAGACAACACTTGGCCTTGCCATGTTGCGCCTGATCAGCTCACAAGG
>JBAUGO010000101.1:0-1768 GCA_049679775.1 Anderseniella sp. | reverse complement strand
GGCCAGACGCGGCCCGTATGGGATTTTGAGGACATTGGCGATTGGTGGACCCGCGCCAATTCTGACGCCATAGCACCCATTATTGCAGTTCCGACAACGGCAGGTACCGGCTCAGAAGTTGGTCGGGCCAGCGTCATCACCAATTCAAAAACCCACGTCAAGAAAATCATCTTTCATCCAAAGATCATGCCGGCGGTGGTGATTTGTGATCCGGCGCTGACCGTAGGGATGCCACCAGCCATCACAGCTGGAACCGGCATGGATGCGTTTGCGCACTGTCTTGAAGCTTATTCCAGTCCGTTCTTCCATCCCATGTCACAAGGAATAGCGCTTGAGGGAATGCGGCTCGTTAAGGAATATCTGCCTCGTGCCTTCAAGGATGGTACTGACATGGAAGCTCGGGCCCAGATGATGGTGGCCGCCTCCATGGGTGCAACCGCGTTTCAAAAGGGTTTGGGCGCTGTGCATGCGCTGTCACACCCCGTTGGTGCTGTCTACAACACCCATCATGGCACCACCAATGCCGTGTGCATCCCGGCCGTGTTGCAGCTTAACCGACCTGAAATTGAAAGCCGTATCGAAGCTGCTGCTGCTTATCTGGGCATATCCGGTGGGTTCGATGGGTTTTGCCGGTTCGTTGATGAGCTAAATTCGGGCCTGAAAATTCCCAAACGTCTGGCAGACATGGGGGTGGGAACCGATCGTATAGATGACATGACAGCCATGGCACTGGAGGACCCGTCCGCTGGCGGTAATCCGGTCAAGCTGACCAGCACCAATGTCAAAGCACTGTTTGAGGCTTGCATCTAGACATATCGCGCAATCAGTTTCCACATGGACAATGTGGCGCAATATCTATCGTTGCAGGTAGAGGTTGGAATCAGTATGTTGCGCAGCATGAAGGCCCGGCGCATAGTCGGGCTGTTATGTTGCTGGGGCGTCGCCAAGTGGTAAGGCAGCGGCTTTTGATGCCGCCATTCGTAGGTTCGAATCCTGCCGCCCCAGCCAATTTTCTGATTGTCAAAACAGGCACAAAAGCGGAGTCTCGATAACATGACGACCGCTGCCTCAAGCAATAATGATCAAAAATTTTCGTTGCCCCGACTGGTATTGACCGTCCTGGTGCCGTTCTCGCTGTGCTATTTCCTGTCATATCTGTATCGGGCGGTAAACGCGGTTATTGCGCCCAACCTTGTGAAAGATATTGGCCTTGATGCTGGTGAGTTGGGCTTGCTGACCGCTGCTTATCTGATCGGCTTTGCCGGTTTTCAGATACCGCTTGGTTTGCTGCTGGACAGGTTTGGCCCTCGCAAGGTGCAGGCACTGTTGTTGTGTGTAGGCGCACTTGGTGCCTTGTTATTTGCGTATGCGGCAACCAGGTGGGGTTTGAGCCTTGGCCGGATGTTGATCGGCATTGGCTCTGCTGGTGGGCTCATGGCAGGGTTCAAGGCTGTGAGTATCTGGGTACCGGAAGCCCGTCGTGCACTTGCCAATGCTTGTATCATGGCTGTCGGCGGGCTGGGAATATTGAGCGCCACAGTTCCAGCGGAATGGGCAACCGCCCAGTTTGGCTGGCGCGGCATGTTTATCGGATTGATGGGTGTAACACTGGCCGTGGCGGTGTTTTTGTATCTTGTTGTGCCTGTAAGACCTGAGCAGAACAAATCATCCATGCCGCGCGATGCAAATGTGCTCGCAGCAATCGCCAACATATATACGGACCCGGTTTTCTGGCGCGTTGCCCCCTTTGTGGCGCTGACGGCAGGGT
>JBAUGO010000100.1:0-3752 GCA_049679775.1 Anderseniella sp. | reverse complement strand
CGTGTCCGAGTGGGGGAATTTCCCCAATCTCATACAAATCCTTGCAAATTGCTGTTGAATTTGCTGGGGCTACGGCCTGTTCCTGGATCGCAGATTTTCCCATTTTTTACTCCTGCATTTGATGTGCCAGCATCATTGTGCAGAAAATGCTGCAATGCAACAAAAGAATCAATTGGCTGCAACAGTTGTGGATTTCATTTACCAAATGGCAATCTTAATCTCTTATACTCGATAGCTGATCAGGATAATTAGGTGTGGTTCGGTGATATGAGTGACTTTTTGAGATTGATGGGCGTCAACTTCAATTGGCAATCGTACTTACCTTTTGCCAATGATGATCTTGGCACGACACCCCTGCTGATTGTTCTGGTTATGTGTATTATTGGCATGACAATCATTAATAGCGTGTTGAAATACACTTCTTTTGTGAACAGCGTGATCAATTTTACCGGTCTTTTTGGCGCTGCGTATTTTGCAAATACCCTGGCCAAGGCCTGGCAAATTCCGGGCATCGATGGCACCATCATGATTGCCGTTCTCGCAAATGCCGGCATGTGCGTCATGGCTGTGATTTTGCTGATCTTTCATCGCAATTCAATGTCGTGATGTTTTCACTGCCCGTAATTGATGTAGAAGCGTGATTGATTTTTTGGTTGCGCTGCAACACAGGTTTCTGTTTCCATTGATCCATAAATGATCAACCCACCGGAAACTGAATTGCTCATATAATGACAGATAAACCTACTCGCGACCGTCCGTGGATATTCAGAACCTATGCTGGCCACTCGACAGCCGCTGCCAGTAATGAATTATACCGAAGCAATCTTGGAAAGGGTCAGACAGGCCTGTCTGTTGCTTTCGATTTGCCAACTCAGACCGGCTACGACAGTGATCATGTCCTTGCGCAAGGTGAAGTAGGCAAGGTTGGTGTGCCGATATCCCATATCGGCGACATGAGGGCTCTTTTTTCAGGTATCCCGCTCAAGGACATGAACACGTCCATGACAATCAATGCCACAGCGGCATGGTTATTGGCTCTGTATGTGGCGGTTGCAGAGGAACAAGGTGCATCACGTGCTGAACTGACCGGGACAACGCAAAACGATATTATCAAGGAGTATCTGTCGCGCGGCACATATGTGTTTCCGCCAGAACCATCGATGAGGCTCATCACGGATACTATTGTGTGGTGCCGTGAGCAGTGCCCAAAGTGGAATCCGATGAATGTGTGCTCCTATCACCTGCAGGAAGCAGGTGCGACACCAGCACAGGAATTGGCCTTTGCACTTGCAACAGCAATTGCCGTGCTGGACGGAGTAAAAGCGTCCGGTCAGGTGCCTGATGAAGATTTTCCGATGGTTGTCGGGCGTATCAGTTTCTTCGTGAATGCTGGCATAAAGTTTATAACCGAGCTGTCAAAGATGCGGGCCTTCACTGAATTGTGGGATGAGATTTGCCTTACTAGATATGGTGTGGAAGACGAAAAGTTACGCCGTTTCCGCTATGGTGTTCAGGTCAATTCACTTGGCCTTACCGAGCAACAGCCTGAAAACAATGTCTATCGTATCCTGATTGAAATGCTGGCAGTGGTTCTGTCCAAAAATGCGCGTGCCAGAGCTGTGCAGTTACCTGCCTGGAACGAGGCGCTTGGCCTGCCGCGTGAATGGGATCAGCAATGGTCCTTGCGCATGCAACAAATCATGGCCTTTGAAACCGACCTGCTGGACCACGGCGATATATTTGACGGGTCTGAAGTGATCACCGCAAAGGTGGAAGAGCTCAAGCAGAAAGCATTGCGAGAACTGGCCATCATCGAGAAAATGGGGGGTGCCATTGTTGCAGTGGATGCCGGATACATGAAGGCGGAACTGGTCAACTCCAATGCTGCGCGTATCAAGGCCATTGAAGAAGGCCGCGAAAAGGTTGTGGGTGTAAATATTTATGAAAGCACTGAAACCTCACCTCTTTCTGGTGGCGATGGCGGCAGTATCCTGACCGTGCCTGAACATGTCGAGCAGGACCAGATCGAGGGCCTCAAAGCCTGGCGCAAGGCGCGTGATAATGAGGCGGTCATGTCAGCCCTGAATGAGTTGAAATCTGCAGCTTTGGGTGGGCGCAATATTATGGACGCCTCGGTATTGTGTGCGAAGGTTGGTGTGACAACAGGTGAATGGGGTCAGTGTCTGCGCGATTGTTTTGGTGAATACCGCGCACCGACTGGTGTGGGAACCTTGATCAAGCTTGGTACGCTGCAAGACGCTGACAAGGTACGAGAGCAGGTCGCTGCCTTGTCGAAACGGCTTGGTGTGCCAGTAAGGTTCCTGGTTGGCAAGCCGGGGCTGGATGGGCACTCGAACGGGGCTGAACAAATTGCCGTGCGTGCAGGTGAAGTCGGCATGGAGGTGATTTATGAAGGTATTCGTCTGACACCTGAAGAGATCGTGACTGCTGCCCTTGAGCAGAATGTGCATGTTGTGGGCCTGTCAATTTTATCGGGCAGTCATGTGCCTTTGGTGCGTGAAGTGATGAACCGTATGCGCTCTGCCGGACTTGATAATGTGCCGGTTGTTGTTGGCGGAATCATTCCGGATGAAGATGCCCATATTCTCAAACAAATGGGTGTTGCCCGCGTCTACACACCGAAGGACTTTCGCATGACCGGCATCATGGGTGATATCGTCAGGGAAATCGAAGGCCGTCTGGATGACGCAGCTGCCTAGGGTCTCTGATACAGATTTAGGATTGAGTCTGGTTCAGTTGCGCTTTGGTAATTCACTGTTTCATGGCGTTTGAGCAATCGTGCAATGTTATTGCTCTCGAGCTTTTTAAGCTCGGTATCAAACCCCATGTCCTGCCAGACGCCCTTGTTTACAGTGAAGGCAAATAGAGAACCGGATTTCAAAACCCTGAAAATCTCGGCAAGACATGACGGACCGACATGCCCATGGGTGAAGGTGCCGCTGCAAACAGCGCCATCCCAGTGTGCATCGGGTAAAGGCAAGATCTGTGTGAGGTCACACTCGATCAGATCAGTATAGATATTTCGTTTTGCCGCCATCGCCAACATGTCAGAAGAAAAGTCCAGTGCATCAATCTTTGTGAAGCCATGCTCTGCCAGCTTTACTCCAGCAAGCCCTGTGCCTGAGCCTATATCAAGAATGTGGGCTGACTTGTCTGGCAGATGATCAGCAAGGACCTGCGCCACGAGCTGAGGGGACATGTATCCCAGGCCATCGAGCATCGTTGTGTCATACGTCTCGGCCCAGTCGCGGTAAAGTTTTCGGGTTTCTTCAGGTGAGGCCAGATCATAGGCGCGCGCCAGCAACCTGGCTGATGCTTCATCCACATCTTTTGGAATACGGCTGGAACTTGACATGGGAGCATAGTACCCCGATTGCTGTTGCAGGCAATACGATCAATGAGAGAAAGCCTGAATTTTGGAAAACGTCGTTTCTACCGTCGTTCCGGTATTTGTCCTTATCATGCTTGGATATGGCGCAAGCCGGGCAGGTTTGTTTGTTGAAGGATCCGCACGTGGGCTTTCGACTTTTGTGTTTTCTTTCGCTGTGCCCGCCCTTTTGTTCAAGGCAATGGTTCAGCTTGGCATTCCTGCCCATCCACCGTGGGCGTTGTGGTTTGTGTTTTTTGGTGCTGTTGCGAGTGTCTGGGTTCTGGCGATATTGTTATCTCGTTCAATGCCGGAGCTCTCAGGTGCAGGTGGAGCATCAGCAGCCATGGGTGCAGGCTTTGGC
>JBAUGO010000099.1:0-10765 GCA_049679775.1 Anderseniella sp. | reverse complement strand
GGTCTTCTGCCTGCTGCTCTGAAAACTCCCATTTCGGCATGGGGTCATGGCCCAGGGGCAAGCCTTCAAGCAATTGATCAGCAAGCCCTTCAATGCCAAGCTTGTTGCTTAATGTTGAAAACGGCGGTGACTTTTCTTCAGGGCCTGGACCGGGGCCTGAAATGGCATGGCATTTCATGCATAGAAGTTGAGCCAGTTCCTGACCACGTTTGATTGATTCTGTGTCATCAGCACGGGCAAGCGGTGCACTAACGACAAGAAGCACCAAGGCTGAGGCAATGGATTTATTCAAGTGCATCCTCGTGAGTTCCCTTGTAGTTATTGGCCTGCCGTACTTTGGCCCTAGATTGACGATCTTAGTTGTTTTTGAGAGCGCGGCTATTGAGGGAGATCAAGTAATGCTTCGTAATTTACTATTGTCAGGTGTTGTCTTTGTGGTTGGTTTCAACCCGGCTCTTGCTGACGAAATCAAGGCTGACCTGAAGCTCGGCTCTGTTACGGTCAATCCAAGTGGCGCTCAACTTGTAAGAACCGGTGTGGTTGAGCTTCCTGCCGGGGCACATGAAATCATTCTCGATAATTTGCCTGAAGGTATTTCACCGGACTCAGTACAGGTTGAAGGCATATCGCAAGGCAATACCGAAATAGGTTCGGTGGACGTTTCCCTGATTGCGCTAGACCCTGAGGCAGAAGCATCGGTAGAGCGCAAATCCTTGCAGGACGAGCTTGAAGCGCTGGGACGTGAGCGCTCGCGTCAGGACAGGATTTTGCAGGATGCGCAGTTTCGCAGGTCGACGCTTGAACGGTTGACAGGCGGTTTTGGGGCGGTGCCATTTGCCAATGGTGACAAACCTGCCATGTCACCGGAGCAAATTGGCAACTTGTTGTTGCTGACAAGCCGTGAGTTGTCGGAAATCTCCTCGACTATTCTTGATGCAGAATTGGCGTTGGGAAAGATCAACAAGCGCGAACAGGTCGTTCAAAGAAAGTTGAACTTGCTGGCACAGGCTGCCCGCACCCGAACACGCGTGGCTATTCAGGTAGACGCTGCAACGCAATCCAGCATGACGCTGTCGCTGAAATATACTGTACCTGATGCAGGCTGGAGGCCCGTTTATGATGCGAGGCTCTCGCTACCATCAAAAGGCAAGCCTGGTGCGCTGGAACTGGTGCAGCGCGCACTGGTGTTTCAACGCTCAGGTGAAGCGTGGGATGGCATAGAACTCAAGCTTTCCACTGCGACGGTTACAGGCAGAACATTTGCACCGGAGCTTGAGCCGATTGTTGTCGGACCGCAGCCCGAACTCGCCGAAACGATGACCCAAACATATAATGATGTTTCTGCAGCCAGTCCGCGGGCTTTGGTCAAGCAGAAGGTGGCTGGAGCAGAAATGGCTGAAATGGTTGCACGACCTGTTCGGCAACGCGAAGCAGACGTGCTCAATGCTGGATTCCATGCTGTTTACACAATAGCTGGTCAATCAAGCGTGGCAAATGATGGCTCGCTCAAGTCCGTTCGTATCGGGGTCAGGAACGTTGTTCCGGACTTGCGCATTGACACCGTGGCTCAAATTGACCCGACTGGTTATCTAACTGGTGTTTTCGAGATTGATGGGGAAACGCCCTTGCTGGCTGGTGAGGTTTCGTTGTTCCGCGATGGTGTATTTGCCGGCAAGGCTCAGCTCGATCAGATTGCACCAGGCGAAAAGGCCGAGCTTGGCTTTGGTCGCGATGATCTGGTGCGTGTGGTCCGGCGGGAAACCGAAAACAAGTCTGGCTCAAGCGGTATCATCACCGAAAAAAGCACATTGAAACGTCATTATGTTACGACTGTTGAAAACCTGCATGACTTTGCGGTCAAGGTGCGTATGTCCGAGAGAATGCCATATGCGATCCACGAGGACATCAAGGTAGAGATGTCGAGCGAGACGACCAAGCCTACCCAGGTTGATCCGGAAAACAAGCTCGGAATTGTTCAATGGGACTTGCCGATTGATGCAAAAGCCAAATCGGAAGTGAAGTTTGGCTATTCAGTCGAGCACCCTTCCGACATGAAAGTTGTGATGCCTAGGTAAAAGTCTGTCTTTTGGCTTTCAAACCGCGCAAGTGCGGTGTAATGCTCTGCAACGGCCCTGCTGAATCAAATCGGCGAGGGCCGTTCGTATTTTCAGACTTTACAATCGGCAAGGTTATTTCATGGCAAACGTGGTTGTTGTTGGGGCTCAGTGGGGCGATGAAGGCAAGGGCAAACTTGTCGACTGGTTGTCTGAACGCGCTGATGTTGTGGCTCGCTTTCAAGGTGGGCACAATGCAGGTCATACACTTGTTATTGATGGCGTAACCTACAAGCTGTCTCTATTGCCATCTGGCATCGTGCGGCCGGGCAAGCTTTCCATTATTGGAAATGGCGTCGTGATTGACCCATGGGCGCTGGATGGAGAAATCAACCGTTTGCGATCGCAAGGGGTTGATGTCAGTCCTGATAATCTGCGCGTGGCTGAGAACGCGGTTTTGATCCTGCCATTACACCGTGAGCTTGACAGCATGCGTGAAGCCGCTGCCGGTGATGGAAAAATCGGCACCACCGGAAGAGGTATTGGCCCTGCATACGAAGACAAGGTGGGACGCCGCGCCATCCGGGTTTATGATTTGCAGAACACCGATTCCCTGGAAGCCAAGATCGAACGGTTGCTTGCCCACCACAATGCCATCAGACGCGGCCTTGGGGAGCCGCAAGTCGATGGGCGGGAATTGCGTGATGAATTGATAGCGATAGCTCCGAGCATTCTGCCCTATATGGATACGACATGGAGCCTTCTGGATGATGCCCGACGTCATCAGAAGCGTGTTTTGTTTGAAGGGGCACAAGGTGTGATGCTCGACATTGATCACGGCACGTACCCGTTTGTGACCTCCTCCAATACAGTTTCTGCACAGGCTGCAACCGGCTCTGGTGTTGGACCTGATATGCTGGATTATGTGCTGGGTATCGCTAAAGCCTATACGACCCGTGTGGGCTCTGGTCCATTTCCATCCGAGCTGTTTGATGACATCGGGGAGAAAATCGGTGAACGTGGCCGCGAGTTTGGTACAGTAACGGGCAGAAAGCGTCGCTGTGGGTGGTTTGATGCTGTCATGGTGCGACAGGCTATCAAGACATCTGGCATCACAGGTATTGCCCTGACCAAGCTTGATGTGCTGGATGGTTTCAAGGAAATCAAGGTTTGTACGGGTTACAAGCTTGATGGTGAAACTGTAGAACGGTTGCCGGCAGGCCAAGGGGCCCAAGCGCGTATTGAACCTGTCTACACCAGTTTTGAGGGCTGGAGCGACACGACTGCTGGTGCACGTTCCTGGTCGGATCTTCCCGCTCAAGCCGTCAAATATGTGCGTCAGATCGAAGAGTTGATTGAGTGCCCTATTGCGCTCTTGTCAACCAGTCCTGAACGCGAAGATACTATCTTGATACGCGACCCGTTTGAAGGCTGACATCTGACGACGCTCACATTTGCCAGCTATGACTAGCGTGAGCGCTATCAGGCCGATTTTTCAAGTTTGTCTGTTTCGACAATGGCATGTCCGCCAGACAGTTCATGAATGTAGTCAGCAAACTCGCTGATTACGACGGCAGCAAGCTCTGTCTGTGGAATGGCTTTGCCAAACAGGTAGCCTTGCGAGTAATCGCAGCCAAGCTCAGCCACCCGGTTTGCATGAGCTTCTGTTTCAATACCTTCGGCAGTGATTTTCATGTCCTGGCTGCGCCCAACTTCCACGATCTTGCGCAGTAGCGCCAACGCCTTGGGATGATCATCGGAAGCGCGAATGAAAGCTTGGTCGATTTTTAGCTTGTCGAATGAAAAGCGCCACAAATAGTTCAGGCTGGAATAGCCGGTGCCGAAATCATCAAGCGCAATCTTGAAGCCAAGCTCTTGAAGTTTTTTCAGCTGTTTGAATACAGAGCTGGTTTCGCCGATCATGATTCCTTCTGTCACTTCAAGTTCCAGACGGTGCGGGTCAACGCGTGTTGCCTTTACGATAGATTCAATTTCTTTCACCAGCTTGTCAGATGCAAATTGCTGAACGGACAGATTTACCGCCATACCGATGTGCCGGGGCAGGCCGGACAATGTGCGACATGCCTCCTTCAGGGTCCACAAACCAATTTCTTCGATGCGTCCGATGCTTTCAGCGACGGGAATGAATTTGTCAGGTCCGATCTTGTTTCCTTCACTGTCGGTGAGCCGGATAAGAGCTTCAAAACTGCAAAGCTTGCGTGTTTTTGCATCTACAACCGGTTGATAGTGGAGTTCAAATGAGTTGTTTTCGCAGGCAGCTTCCACCAAAACGGCGATTTGTTCGGACTTGCGGAATTCTATGACAGTGTCGCTGTCATATTTGATCATTTGCTGGCCGCCATTGGTCTTTGCGGCACGCAAGGCAAACTCTGCGTTGCGTTGCAGTTCTTCTGGAGAATAGGTTCCGTTCAGTGATGAAGCGGCACCCACGCTGGCTGTCAGGCGGATCGAGTGGCCATCAACGTCAAAAGGCTCGACAAATAGCAGCTCCAGAAGGCGATCGACATCCAGTCCGGTCTTGTCATCGCTCAGTACACCAAATGTATCGCCAGACAACCGTGCGCAAACGATGCTGTCACCAAAGTTGACCAGCATCCTGTCCGCCACGAACCTCAGCAGCTTGTCGCCTCCCTTGTTCCCCAACCGTTCATTGATGTTGGTGAACCTGTCAACGTTGACGAGATGCATTTGGGTTGTGCCATTGGTATAAACTTCTTGAGAGTGAAACGTCGCCAGCATTTCACGAAACGCCAACTGGTTTGGCATGCCTGTGATGGAATCGTTTTGCATCAGGCGTTTGACACTGCGCTGGTTCTCCTGTCGTGCATTTGCACGCACCATCAGGCTTATCAATAGTATAAATCCAATTGCGGACGACATTATCAGCCCGATCTTGGTTGCGCCTTCCATAAAGATATCGTGCAAACTCGCTGAGTCGACATCGGTCATCAAGGTGCCGATTTTGACCCCTTCATAAACGAGAGGTAATGTTACCTGTGTGCGAAATTCGTCATCGGCGCTTTCAGGAAGCGGAGCTTCATTTTCAACCCAAACACGCAACATTCCATTTAGATCGTAGATCCGATAGCCAAGAATATGACCTGTTGGAATATTGTTGCCAAGCTGGCGTAGAGTAGGGCCATTATTTTCGCTGGCCAAGATTTTCGGTAGCTCGGGCGTGTTTTTGACCAGTTGCGAAGACCAGGTGTGAGCAGTTACGGAAGCTTGACTGTGAACCAGGCCGTTGATCTCAGTGCGGGCGTAATTCACCCCCACGACCATCAGCAATGCGCCAATGCATATCAAGAATGCATTTGCCAGAAATTGTGGACTGGTTTTAAAGCTGAATTTACCTATCAATGAACCTATCGGCTGATCACCCAACCGCCCCAACAGTATAAGTTTTAAGGCTTAATACTAAAGGATAGGGGTTTCTAAAGCGTAACCAGCAGGCCAATTTCGGCTCATTGATGGTAATTTATTCTCTTGATCAGGCGAGGAGCTCCGCTGAAGCCTTCCTGACAGCTTTTTCCACTTTTTCGTAGGCCTTGACCTCAATCTGGCGAACGCGTTCTCGCGATACGTCAAACTCCTGGGATAGGTCTTCCAGGGTCAAGGGTTCATCGGCCATGCGGCGTGCCTCAAAAATGCGCCGTTCGCGCGCGTTGAGGCTATTCATTGCCTGTTGCAGCAACATTGAGCGCATTTGCTGCTCTTCCGATTGCTCGTATGCAACGTCTGGTGTTTCACTGTCGTCTACAAGCCAGTCCTGCCATTCACCACCTGCCTCACCATCGCGAGCCAAGGGGGCGTTAAGCGATGCATCACCGCTCATGCGACGGTTCATCGAGATAACATCTTCTTCCGGCACCCCAAGCCGGGTGGCAATTTCGGTCACCTGTTCGGGGTTCATATCCCCTTCCTCAAGGGCGTTTATCTGGCTTTTTGTTCGGCGAAGGCCGAAGAACAGTTTTTTCTGACTAGCTGTGGTGCCCATTTTCACAAGCGACCATGACCTCAGCACATATTCCTGGATCGATGCCTTGATCCACCACATGGCATAGGTTGCCAGGCGGAAACCGCGATCCGGCTCGAAACGCTTTACTGCCTGCATGAGACCGACATTGCCTTCCGAAATGACTTCGGATACAGGCAAGCCATAGCCGCGATAGCCCATGGCAATCTTTGCAACAAGGCGAAGGTGACTGGTCACCAACTTGTGCGCTGCTTCGCGATCACCTTGTTCGCGCCAGTTTTTTGCCAGAGTGTATTCTTCATCAGGCTGAAGCATGGGAAACTTGCGAATTTCCTGCAAGTAACGCTGCAAGCCACTTTCACCGGATAGAACCGGTACATTTCCTGTATCAGCTGCCATTTTATAACCTTTCAGTCTCACAGAGTGAGATGCGACTGCCCTATATGAGCACAGATATGGGTATGGCTCATGATTTTTTAAAGGCCGTCAGGAGCAATTTCGATTACAGTTTCGTAAGCATTATAAATTGACGTTTACGTTAAGATAATTCATCAATCAATGCTTGCATGTCACTTGGCAGCTCGGTTTCGAATACCATTGGATCACCCGTTTCAGGGTGTTCAAAGCCAAGGGTCTGAGCGTGCAGGGCCTGCCTGTTCAAGGCCTCAAGGCAGCTGCGTGCTTTTTGTGCAAGTTTGTTGGCAGAAGCTGCATGCCCTGCACCGTATACCATATCGCCCAGCAAAGGGTGGCCAATATGACTCATGTGTACCCTGATCTGATGTGTCCGACCGGTTTCCAGGTTGCACTGGACCAGTGATGCCAAGGGCTTGCCATCTGACGACATAAAGGTTTTCAGCGTTTCGTAATGGGTAATGGCCCGTCGTCCAGCTGTTTTGGTGACAGCCATCTTGACGCGATTGGTCGTGCTGCGTGCGAGCATCGTGTCAATCGTGCCGCGTCTTGGAGCTGGTTCTCCCCAGGTTATTGCCATGTACTGACGTGACAGTTTGCCATCACGACCATGAGCTGCGAATTGCTCAGAGAGTAATTGATGGGCCTTGTCTGTTTTGGCAACAACCAGCAAGCCCGATGTTTCCTTGTCCAGCCGGTGCACAATGCCTGGTCGTTTTACGCCTCCAATACCGGACAGGCTGTCACCGCAATGATGAATAAGGGCGTTTACCAACGTGCCGGTCCAGTTGCCGGGACCAGGGTGAACAACCAGACCTGCCTGCTTGTTGATAACAATGACATGAGTGTCTTCGAACACAATATCCAGCGGGATTGCTTCAGGTTGAGGTTCCGGATCTTCAGCTACCGGCACAATAATGTCCACACCAGTTCCGGGTAAAATTTTTTGAGAGGCTTGGGTTGTGACCTTGCCGTTCACATTCACATTGCCTTGTGCAATAAGCGTCTGAAATCTGGCACGTGAAATGTCAGGAAAGGCAGTGCCCAGCAGCTTGTCCAGACGTTGAGCTTCAGCACCATCATGAACCAGTTGCAAAGTTTCCTGAGAGTTAGACATGGCTAGAGATCAAATTTCTTCAAACGCTGATAAAGTACGACAAGACAATGACACCCCTGAGCATACACCACCAGCACTCAGGGTGCTGAAACTTGCTGTGTTACTCATGGCATTTGTGCTTTTGGCAGGCTTTGCTTTCCTGGTCTATACCCTCGTGATGCGCTCGCAGGCTTATGAGCCAGGACTTGCATCCGTCGAGACGGTGGTCAGGTTGGTGGTTAAGCCAGGCCAAACTGTACAGTCGGTCAGCCTTGATGGTGCATTGCTGGCCCTTCATGTGCGCTCAACTGACGGCAAACAGAGCGTGGTGATTTACAATCTCAAAACTGACAGTGTGCTGCGAAGGCTTGATATTGTTGCCGAGTGAAATGCCAGTTGTCAGGGCTTTCTGGAGAGGTCTGTTTGCAACAGGCGGATGCGTTGCGCGAGAGATATTACATTGGACTTTTCGTTAAGCTCCGTAACCTGAAGGGTAGAGTTGTCCGCCTCTACTATACTGCTAGCCAATTCGTTGGAGGCTTTCACCATACCAGTGCTGTCAGGCAGCATGACGTCTGGCTTTGAAGCCTTGCGTTGTCTGGTTTTACCTTTTGCACCAGCGTTGCTGGTTTTGTTGGTTTTTGCTTTAGGAGTTGATTTCTGGGCAGGCTTTTCGGTTTTCCTGGTTTTGGAATTGCCCGCAGACTTCTTGCTGGCTGATTTTACTTTTGAGTTTTGCTTTTGATCTGGTTTTTTGCGTTGAGTATTCGAACTTACCAGTGACAGATTGCTGGCCCTTTTTGGCTTGTCATCTGTCAGGTTGAATTCTTCAGAATTGGCTTGCCACATTTCGTCCAGGCGCAGCAATTCTTCCGTCAGACTTTTGGTTTCGGTTTCTGCTACAAAAATCTGGCGCTCAAGTTGTTCGGTAGCATCGTTGATACCCGATAAAGCCTCATCCGCTTCGATAACCTCATTGCCAATTTCATCGTCAGCATTTTCTGCAATGGCCTTCAAGGCAGCAGTTGCTTTTTTGTCGGATAGGCTTGATCTCTTGATCTGATTTTGAAGAGTTGCGAGTTCTTCTTGCTGTACTGACAAATCACGGCGTTGCTCATCTATGTGTTTAGTCAGTGCGTTCAGCTCTTCAATGCGTATCCGCAAGCGCTCATGAGCTGACTCAAATCCGGTCATTTCTATTGCTTCGCTGTTCGAGACGTCAGAAGGGGCGCCGGACTTGATATCAAAAGCCCGGGATAGGAGAGACTGGTCGCTCAATCTGTTTTCCACCTCGACCAATTTACCTCTGATCTCGATGGTTTCTTCTTCGCGCATCAGCAACAGGTCTTTGGTCTGCTGTACAAGTTCAGTGCGATCGGCCAGTTCACGCTCCAGCGCATCAGTTTGAGATTTGAGATTTGTTATTTCGCTGTCTTTCTTGGCAATCAATTCATCGCGAGACCTGATCTCACCAGCCAATTGTTCGATGCGGTTGCGATTGCGCGATGCTTCCGCCATCTGCTCGGTCATTCGGGTTTTGATATCATCCAGCCGCAACTGCAATCGTCTGCCTTGCATGGCGTATTCTGCCTTCAGGCGGTCACGATCTGCCTTCAACTCGGCAATCGCAGAAGGTGCACGCTTCTCGACCCGTCGCTTGCCAAGGGACAACGCATAACTCCATACGACGCGGAACAGGAGAAGTCCCACGAGTAATGCGGCCACAAATCCTAGTGCCACCAGCATAATCGTCTCAATTTGAGACATGAGCCCCCCAACAGATACTAAAAACAATTGTTGGTTGTAAGCTTAGCAAGTGATGCGCCAAAACGACTAACCAACGATCGCAAAATTTGACAAGGGTAATGTTGTTCAAATGAGCGAGTACATCATGGTAGTACAGTGGGGTTTTTGTGTGAAGAAGCAATGTCGGGGATTTTAGCATCAACACGTGCAGATAGCAAAACCGCCAGCGATGGTTGCTCACTGGCGGTTTCTGGCAGTTCAGGAAATAATTTGAATGTACTTTATCAGAACGGATTGAGGGTTGGACGCTCTGTATATTTCAAGTAGCCGACATTCGCCCCAAGTCGCGCACCAACACCGGTGCGAATGGGAGCAAGCTTGAGGTGTGCATTTGACTGGAAGTTCACACCCAGGCCACCGACCATGTAGGCAGAGCCTTCAACTCCCACGAACCGGTCGTAGATCTGGTGGTCGGAATTGATGTTATAGACCAGAACCAGTACTCGTGAGCCGTTACCACCAAGATCAAACCCAACTGATGGGCCTTGCCAGTAAACTTTTTTCCGGGTGCCGTCTTTCATGAACAAAGTACCCTCGCCATAGCGAAGTCCGCCGAAAAAGGCACCAGATGCTTCTTCACCAATGATGTAACCTGATGGACGGCCAGCCTTAGCAAAGACGGTTTCAACTGCTTGCGCTACGCCTTTGGTCGTGGTGCCAAACCAGCGGTGGCCACCAGAGACAATTTCTTCCGGGCTGTATGTGCCTTTTTCGGATTGTGCGTCGCTTGAGCGGGAATATGAGATGTTATCGTCTGCGTCGGCACTGCGCGCATGAGCGCGATTATCGAGACCGGACAAGGCAGACAAGGCTGTGATGGAGATGCTCGCGAAAGCGGCAAGCGCCAGAATATGTTTCATTTAATTTACTCACCTGATACTGACAAACTACTGAACAACTGACCTGCCGACAGGGACAGCTACCTTCTCTCAGTATGCCAATCAGGCGTTAACGGAACGTATACGATTAACAGAATGTTGCTGAAATAGATCAAAAGCCATTTGATGATGCAGAGGCAATGAATGCCGGGTTGTCAAACCCGCGATGTGCCTTGCCATATTTCAGGGGTGTGCCGTCGGTTTCAAACACACCTCCACCGGCGGCTGCAAGGACGGCGTGGCCAGCGGCTGTGTCCCATTCCATGGTTCTTCCAAAGCGCGGATAAAGATGTGCCAAGCCAGTGCTCAGCAAGCAGAACTTCAAGGATGATCCGGCAGCAACAATTTCAGCTATATCCCGTTTGGCCAACCAGTCATTGGTTGCTTCATCGCGGTGAGAACGACTTGCCACGACCTTGATGCCAGCCGCAGGCAATGGTTCACAGTTTATTGGTTCCAGCTCGGGAACAGATGGCCAGTCGCTATCAGCAGGAAGCTTCAATTGCCACGCACCAGCACC
>JBAUGO010000098.1:0-11354 GCA_049679775.1 Anderseniella sp. | reverse complement strand
TGGCAATTGATTGATGCTGCGGGCATGCGTGGTTTCAATATAGGGCCTGCAAAAGTCTCCGAGATGCACTGTAATTTTCTGATCAACGAGGGTGGAGCGACGGCTGCCCAGATTGAGGAACTTGGCGAGACAGTACGTAAGCGTGTGAAGGAAAATTCGGGTGTTGATCTTCATTGGGAGATCAAACGCATAGGGGTTGCAGCGCGCTGATCCGGCGAGCTGTCAGATTTAGAGGCCATAAATGGAATTTCGCGATCCTGAAATAACGCATGTCGCCATGCTGATGGGCGGTTGGTCGAACGAGCGAGAGGTATCTTTAAGTTCCGGCCGTGCGTGCACGCAAGGTTTGGAAAAGGCCGGGTTCAAGGTGACGCAGATTGATGTGGGCGAAGACATCATTGATCAGCTCAAAACACTCAAACCCGATGTTGCCTTCAATGCATTACACGGCAAGTGGGGAGAGGATGGCCATATTCAAGGCATACTGGAGACCTTGAAAATTCCCTACACTCATTCCGGCGTTCTGGCATCTGCCCTGGCCATGGACAAGCACCTTTGCAAATCCTGTGTCGTGACTGCGAAGGTGCCTGTCGTGGAACACAAGGTCATGACACTCGGTGAAGCTATTGATACAAACGTCATGCCTTTGCCTTATGTGGTGAAGCCTGTAGCTGATGGATCCAGTGTTGGTGTTTACATCGTTGATCGAGGCACTAACTCGTTAGCAGAGCGGGTGGCAGGCAGCACACTTTCCATGAATACACGGGTTATGGTTGAGCGCTATGTACCAGGCCGTGAATTGACCTGTGCGGTGATGGGTAATGTGGCTCTTGGAGTGATTGATATTATTTCCAGGGTTGGGTTCTACGATTACGCAGCGAAATATCAGCCGGGTGGATCAGATCACATTCTGCCTGCCGATATTCCACACTCGGTTTATCGACGTGTGCAAAAGTACGCACTTGCAGCCCACATGGAGCTGGGGTGTCGAGGCGTATCGCGGTCTGACTTCAGATACAATGATACTGAAGGTGCTGATGGTGAATTGATTTTCATGGAAATCAATACTCAGCCAGGCATGACAGCGACATCGCTGGTACCAGAGATGGCGGCTCATTCGGGTCATTCATTCCCTGAGTTGCTGACCTGGATGATCAACGATGCGGGGTTGAATCGCTGATGAAAGGCTCATTCCACAAAAAACTGAGACAGTTCAGCAGGTCATGGGTTTGGCTTGCTGCGAGCCATTTGTTTTGGCAAGCAGAGCGCATTGCCAATGGTCGTTCTTGTCGCATTATCGCTCGCTCCAGTGCGGTTGGCATGATTTCCATGGTTACGGCCTACGGGCTGTTGGCGGGTGATCATCTTGGCGATCCATCCAGCGGAGAGCGAAGTGTGCCTGCACGTATTTCTTCGTGGCTTGGCTATGCTGCCGAGGACATACGCATCAATGGCTTGCAGCGAATGGATGCTGCCGCAGTCATGAAGGCCATTGGGGTCAAACCTGGCGGATCACTTGTGGGGTTTGATGCCCCAACTGCACGAAGCACGCTCTTGAACCTGGATTGGGTCAAGACTGCGAAGGTACGGGTACTGCCTGCCAATCGGCTGGAAGTGGATATTACAGAGCGTGAACCCTTTGCGATATGGCAACGCGATGGGCTTTATTACGTCATTGATCGGGAAGGTTCGGCCATTGCCAGCTTCGATGCTCGCAAATACCCGGATTTACTTTTGATCTCTGGAGATGGCGCGCAGTCAGAAGTGTCATTGCTTGTTAACCAACTTGAAGCATGGCCTGAGATACACTCAAAGGTGAAATCAGCCGCCCGTGTCGGCAATCGCAGGTGGACTTTGTATTTTGAGCAAGGACGTCAGGTGATGTTGCCTGAAAAGCGGGTGGAAACTGCCTTGGCTGTTTTGGCGGATATGGAAAAGCGGGCAGGCATTTTGAGCTCGGGCATAGAGGTCACTGATTTGAGAATTGAGGGGTCAGCTGCTCTGGTTCCGTTTGAAAGCGTGAATGATGAAGCCTCGAAAAAGCTGGCGTCAAACACAAGATGAAATTTAAAGCGCCGATTGTTCTGACAGTTGGCCGCGCGATATGGGTAAGTGGTAAGTAGAATGAAAGTCGTCCCGTTTCCGTCAGGTTCTGCACAAGGTGGTCCAGCACGTCCGCAAGCCAATACTGTCATTTCTGCGCTTGATATAGGCTCTACCAAAATCTGCTGCATGATAGGTACCGTGGACAGTGGCAGGCGTCGTTCTGTCGATGAAACAGTTCCCCAGATAAAGGTAACAGGTTCAGGGCACTGCCGCTCTGAGGGTGTCCGCAATGGTGCCATAGTCGATATGGCGGCAGCGGAGCGGTCTGTGCGCGTTGCACTTGATCAGGCTGAACGAATGGCAGGTCATAGCGTCAGCGAGGTTTATGTAAATCTTTCCGGTGGACGTGCGGTTTCGGTTTATCTTAATGGAAAGGTCTCCTTGCGCTCGGGACCTGTAACTGAGGCAGACAAGGCCCGCGCAATGACTGCTGCGATGGCCAAGGTTGAAACCAATGGACGAGCAATTGTGCATGCGTCGGTGTTTCAGTACAGGCTTGATGATGCAAGCGGTGTTGTTAATCCCGATGGTATGCACGGCTCAACGCTTGAAGCTGACATAAACGTGGTCCTGGTTGATCCCAATGTTGTTGCAAATCTGTTGACGCTTATGGAGCGTTGTCATCTGGATGTTGCTGGTTTTGTGGTGGCACCTTATGCAGCGGCGCGATCTGTTCTACTGCCAGATGAAATGGAACTGGGGGTGGCATTGGTTGATATGGGTGGCGGCACGACTTCCTTTGGTGTCTTCAACGAAGGTGCGCTGGTTCATGCAGGCATGATTGCGATTGGATCGCACCATGTAACAACTGACATTGCACGTGGCCTCAACACCACCATTGCCCATGCGGAGCGGGTAAAAACACTTTGGGGCTCTACTGTGCCGAGCCAGCTTGATGAGCGCGAACTCATCACATTTCCCATTCTAGGTGAAACAGGTTCTGATGCGGTCAACCGTATACCAAGGTCCATGATCTGTGGCGTGGTGCGCCCGCGCATGGAGGAGGTGCTGGAACTGGTCCGCGATCGCCTCAATGAGATACCTGTTGCGCGCAATATAGTGCGTCGGATTGTGCTGACCGGTGGTGGTAGTCAATTGAACGGCGTTGAGCAGCTTGCGGGTGAGGTTCTGGGTCGTACAGTACGCGTGGCGCGACCAACCCGCTTCTCAGGGATGCCTGATGCACTGGGCACACCTGGATTTTGTGTGGCAACAGGATTGTTGCGTTATGGCCTTGCGCCGGATCAACAAAGCGCAAATCTGGGCAGGCTGTTGGCCGGTTCCGAACATGATCATGGTTATTTCCGTCGCGTAGGTCAGTGGCTCAAGGAAAGCTTTTAGGACCTTGCCCACGGCACTTACCCGGCATTCGGTGCTTGCGCAGTGCTATTGGTTACGATAACCAAAATCATGGCCATCGTTCTGCCGTACACAGCGGAAATTTCTGATCTTGCCGATAGCACAATCACTGCTTCGGCTGATCTGGCAGACTCTGCCTCGCGCTGGACTGCAACCCTTTCACCAACACTGCGAGGTGATGGCGCGCTGGTTGGCCTTGCCTTGCCACCATCGGCTGCATTTTTCTCTGCCCTGTTCGGGATATGGCAATCAGGAGCGACCGCACTGCTGTTGGACACTGCGCTGAAACCAGATGAGCGCCAGCGCGTCTGCAACTTTGCAGGGCTTTCGTGTGTGATCTGTGTATCTGATGATAATTGGCCCACCACCATGCTCACTGCACCGGATAAAGAAGATGCGGCAATTACGCTTCACACTGCCCGGTTGACTGCTGGAGGCCTCGGTCTGACAACTTCAGGCACCACCGGCACCCCCAAGATTGTCATGCTGAGTGCCGAAGCCATAGAAGCGCGCATTCGCAGCAACCTTGATATTATTGGTCACGAGACGCTGTCGCGAACGCTGCAAACCCTGTCACTGACTTTCGGACATGGCTTGATAGGCAGTGCGTTGACCACCTTGTTTGCGGGAGGCAGGCTTGTCCTGCCTGCTCGCGGACCTGTGCTTGCCATGAAGCTTGGCCCGATTATCGATGAACATGCGATCAGCTTCCTCACGTCCGTTCCATCGTTTTGGCACATGCCGTTGAAATTTTCTCCGCGCCCGATTTCATCCAGTCTACAACGGGTACATGTTGGTTCTGCACCTCTGGCTGCTCATGCGTGGACAAGCATCGCCAACTGGTGTGGGGTTCCTGTTCACAACTGCTACGGCATGACCGAAACGGCAAACTGGGTGGCAATGATGTCATCTGAACAAGGTGTGCAAGATGGCCTTGTGGGTGAAAGCATTGATGGCGAGTTTTCAGTTGATCGCGTTACTGGTGAGGTATGGGTCAGAACACCTGGCCTCATGGATGGTTACCTTGGCCAACGAGAATTGAGTGCACAAGTACTGAAAGATGGCTGGTACAAGACTGGAGATACTGGTTCTTTGGGCGAAGATGGCTCTCTTTTGCTGACAGGCCGTAGTGTAGAGCAGATCAACCGGGCCGGTTCCAAAGTCAGCCCCTCGGAAGTTGACATGCTGGTTGAAGGGCATCCGGATGTTGTGCAAGCATGCGCCTTTGCCCAGTCTGATGAGGTGGGCGGGGAGGCCGTTGCGGTGGCTGTGGTGTTGCGTGAAGGCGCAACTGCTGGTTCAGCAGAATTGGCAAAATGGTGTGGTGAAAAAGCGCGCGCGGTGCTTGTGCCGCAGCACTGGTATTTTGTATCATCTTTATGCAGAAATGACCGGGGGAAACTTGACCGGCAAGGCCAATGTCGGCTGCTTGCAAGAGTGGATGGCTAGAACATGCGGCAAATCAAGAAACGCAATATCAGACTGAAGACAGAGCGCTTTCTCGTTCGCACCTTGCGTGAAACCGATGCTGGTGAAAGTCTGGCGAAATGGCTGGCTGATGCTGAGTTGATGCGCAACGTAAATGTGAAGCCGCAGCGCATGATTAAGGCACAACTGGCACGGTTTGTCAGTTCCTACGATCAGGCGACAAGGCTTTTACTGGGCATATTCGCTGGTGACACCGAAAAACTCATTGGATATTACCTGATTGAGCTTAATCCGGCGCAGCGTCGCTGTACTTTCAATGTGGTGATTGGCGACAGGGACTACTGGGGTCAGAAGGTTGTGATTGAAACCCGCGCTGCCTTGATGGACTACATGTTTGCAGAAGGTGGAATGGACAAGCTCATTGGCGGACCACTGGCACGCAATTTTCCGGCCATTTTCAACTACAAGGCACAGGGCTGGAAGCTCGAAGGCATAATGAAAGATCATGTGCTTGTTGCTGACAGCCATGGCCGTATCGATCAGTACCAGTTTGCCATGCTCAAGGATGATTGGGCAAAACTCAAAGCCGGCGGTCTTGGTGCATCGGGCATGGCCAGACCTGAAAAGGAAACAGCATCATGAGCAAGGCAGAAAAGGCGCGAGAAATTCTTGCTGGTGCACTTAATGTTCCTGTTGCTGACGTCGGACCTGAAACCATGATCGGGGTTACCGAGCAGTGGGATTCACTGGCTCACATGCGGCTGATGCTGGCGCTGGAAGAAGCGCTGGGTCGCCAGCTGGATATGGATGCAGCTGTCATGATTGGCACTCTGGCCGATGTAGAGGCCCAATTGGGCTGATCGCTCATTGCTGAAACAAAAAAAACAGGCCCGGTTTCCCAGGCCTGTCCTGTATTTCATGTGTAGAGTTTATAATTATGGTCCGTCAAAAAAACCCGGGAAAAGGTGCCTTTTCGAGGATCGTATTGGTGTTGTCGAGTGTGTTCGTGCGGTGGTTGTTGGCCAGCGATCCACCTGTCACGAAGTAATGACGAACGCCAACAAAACCCTGAGCGATTTCCAGGTTGCCACCACCATCGCTGAAGTCATATTCGGTATAACGACCACCTGCAAAGATTGACGTATTGGTTCCCGTGATCTCGGAAAGAAGATATTCAACCTCTCCAGTAAAGGAGATTGCATCGAAGCTCTTTCCGCCAGTGTTACTAATATCAAAGCCTGCATAGTCGAACTTGCCCTTTACGGCCAATTGTTCTGTGACATAGAAATTGGCGAACACATTGGCATTCAAACCATCAATGGTTTTACCAGCAAAGTCCAGGTCCAGATTGTGATACCCGATGCCACCGCCTAGAGTGATCATGTCATTGACGAAGAACTCACCACGGCCTCCAACGCGGAAGGTGTCCACTTCCAAGCCGAATATTAGATCATTCTGGCCAAATGCGGCGTCAATGCCGAACAGACCCATGTTTGAATCACGCCAGAATAGAATACCACCAGAATGCCAGGCATCAACAGACTTGCCAGATCCTTTGCCAGTAAAATCATGGTTGTAAAAGGCAAAGTCACCCTGAACATTCAGGCCACCGCCGAAATTACGCAATACTGCAGCTTCGCCAAAGAAGCCTTCTAAGTCTACAGGAAAGTCACTTATATCAGACCACTGATAGCCGCTCTGAATGGTTGCCGCCCATGCCGGGTCATGAACAACCTGCTCCAGGTCGGCTGCGTCTGAGGCACCTGCTGCCATGGCCAGCGCTGCTGCACCGCTCATTGCTGCAATCATTGATTTACGGAAGTTCATTTTTCTATCCATCCCACAATTGGTTCACTCCCCCGAGTAATGAAGACATTATATGAGTCCACGGCAGCCTGTATATACGTGTACAGACTACATCATGCATTTTTTTCTCGAGTGTTGCAAAATTACCACAGTTGGAGGTCGGGCCGATGAAACGTGATTTAAGCAATGTAAACGTTTTGCCCCAAAAATTTACAATTTTCTGGTCTGGAGTAACGTCCCGTTAACCATTTGTTAGGGGTTTGGAAACCACAATGGCAGTCCCAGGGGAAATCAACCGGAACGCCATCATCATGCCAATCAAGCTCACAGTGCCAGATTCAGCCGAACTCAAGCCTCGCATCACCGTTTTCGGTGTCGGTGGTGCGGGTGGTAACGCAGTTAACAACATGATCGAGTCAAAACTCGAAGGTGTGGAATTTGTTGTTGCCAATACAGATGCTCAGGCGATTCTGCAGAGTTCGGCAAGTCGCAAAATTCAGATGGGCACAGCGCTCACACAAGGACTCGGCGCTGGTTCGCAGCCACAGGTCGGTGCAGGTGCTGCCGAAGAAGCACTACCTGAGATCCTGGATCATCTGGCAGGTGCACACATGGTGTTTATCACTGCCGGTATGGGTGGTGGTACCGGTACAGGTGCTGCACCGGTGATCGCACGCGCTGCCAAGGAGCAGGGCATCCTGACTGTAGGTGTTGTGACCAAACCGTTCAGCTTTGAAGGCCAGCGCCGCATGCTGACAGCAGAACGTGGTATTGAGCAACTCGCCAAACATGTAGATACCCTGATTGTCATTCCGAACCAGAACCTTTTCCGCGTCGCCAATGAAAAGACCACTTTTGCAGCTGCTTTCGCCATGGCAGACGAGGTGCTTTATTCTGGTGTTGCTTCCATAACCGAGTTGATGACCCGTGACGGCCTGATCAATCTCGACTTCGCTGACGTTCGTGCAATCATGTCCGAAATGGGTAAGGCGATGATGGGTACAGGCGAAGCGACAGGCGAAAAACGCGCCATAGAAGCCGCCGAGGCTGCCATTTCCAATCCGTTGCTTGATGATGTTTCGATGCGCGGTGCTCGCGGTCTGCTGATCTCGATCTCCGGTGGTCCAGACCTGACCCTTTATGAAGTGGATGAAGCTGCCACTCGTATTCGTGAAGAAGTTGATCCCGAAGCCAATATTATTCTGGGGGCCACATTTGATGAATCGCTTGAGGGTACCATGCGCGTTTCCGTGGTGGCTACAGGCCTTGCTGATGAGTATCTTGAAGGCTCAAACGATGATGATGACGACAGCGAGGAAGAAACCGGATACGGATATGCTGCGCCAAAGCCAATGATCCGCGCAACACAGCCGGCTCCAGTCATGAAGCCCGTTGAAGTAGAGATTGAAGAGGAATACGAAGAAGAAGCTGTAGAAATGCATGAGGAGCCAGCAGCTCCTGCTCCAGCGCCTCGTCCAATCATGGCTGAACCCCAGCCATTCCTTCGTCCGCGTATGCCAACCGCAGATGATTTCCCACCCGTTGTCCGCGAGCAAATTCAATCACGTTCCGACAACAAGCTGCAGCAAGTAGCCCAGGCAGCAACGACAAAGCGTAAAGGTCTGCTTGAACGCCTTGCCAGTGTCGGTCTTGGCGTGCGCCGCGAAGAAGAGCCTGCTCCCCGGCAGGATCACAACGAACCACAAATGACAGCACGACCAGAACAAAAGCCGCAAGGTAATGTGCACCCTCTGCAACCTGCAATTGATCCTTCTTTGGACGATGATCAGCTTGAAATTCCAGCATTTTTGCGTCGTCAGTCTAGCTAGATCAGATTGATGTCTTGATTTTACCTGTGGGCCTGCCTGATTTGTCATCACGCAGGCCACACTTTTGCCCGGTTGCTGGATCATTCCCATTCTGATCAAACGATCCGTAATGCTGGCAGTGTAAGAGGTTTTGCTATATTCTCCTCTCAACTGAGTGTGATTATGTGATGACCCTTATTTGGAGTGAGATATTGTCATTCAGATCGAGAATATCGACAGTGGCTGCCATGTTGCTGACCGGTGCTGTGCTGGTTGGATGTGGCGGTGGTGATCTGAACGACTTGCTGTCATCAGACAGTGATAGTTCCATCAGTTCAAAAGCTGCCAATCTTTTTGGGGGCAAGGCAGTAGCACCTGACCTCGGTAGTGACCCAAACGGTGAACCGATAGCTCGCATGTATAATTCCGGCCTGGAAGATGTCCGAAACAAGGAATATCGCTCAGCGGTAAAGAAGTTTGCTGAAGTAGAGCGTCAACACCCATATTCCAAGTGGGCGACGAAGTCGATTATCATGCAGGCTTATGCCCAATATGAACGATCTGCCCATCCCGAATCCATCGCCGCTTCTGAGCGCTTTCTGCAGCTCCACCCGGGCCATCAGGATGCCGCCTATGCGCAATATTTGATAGCGCTCAACCATTATGAGCAGATCAATGATGTGCGCCGGGACCCGACGGCTGCGCGTAAGTCTCTGGCTGAGCTGGAGGAAGTTGCACGCCGTTATCCCGGAACCTCCTATGCGCAGGATGCAGCTGGCAAGGCCGCTTTGGCTCGTGATGTGCTTGCTGGCAAGGAAATGGAAGTGGGTCGTTATTATCAGCGCAAGAAGGCCCACCTGGCTGCGATCAACCGTTACAAGACCGTGGTAAAGGACTATCAGACCTCATCACAAACCCCGGAAGCCCTGTATCGTTTGACTGAAAACTATATGCTCCTGGGTGTGCGCTCGGAAGCGCAGACAGCGGCGGCTGTGCTGGGTCACAATTATCCAAACTCACAATGGTACAAGGATGCCTTCTCATTGCTTCAGGGCGGTGGGTTGTCACCACAAGCTGATTCTGGTTCGTGGTTGTCGTCCGTGTTTGGCTCTTAGGCCTTACCCAAAAGCCATCCCATTACCGCGACAGCTACTGTAGCACCGATCAGTTCTGCGGTTATGAAACCGGGCAGGTCAATTGGTCTTATGCCTGAAAATGTGTGGGTGAAGGCGCGGGATATCGCAACTGCCGGGTTGGCAAAAGAAGTAGAAGCGGTGAACCAGTAGGCTGCTGTTATGTAAAGTCCAACCAGCCATGGCACGGCGTCATTTTTAAATTTTATGCCGCCGAGTATGATGGCCATAAGCCCGAAAGTTGCCACGAACTCTGCGAACCATTGCGCGCTGCCGGTTCTGACCGTTTCAGATACTTGCCACACCGGCAATTCGAACATCAGATGCGCTGCCCATGTGCCGATAATTCCGCCTGCAATTTGCGCAATGACATAAGGTGGCAAGTTGCTCCAAGGTAACTCGCGTCTCAGCGCAAAGCCAAATGATACAGCTGGATTGAAATGAGCACCTGAGATTGGCCCCAGAACTGTAATCAGCACAACCAGCATGGCGCCCGTCGGGATGGTATTGCCCAGCAACGAAACGGCCACGTCGTCTGATAGTTTATCGGCCATGATGCCAGAACCCACGACTGTGCAAACCAGTGCGCAGGTTCCAAGTGCCTCTGCTGCGAGCTTGCGAGGCAAGTCAAATTCAGCCATTTATTGCCCTCTTAACCCTTGCCAATTTCTTTGAGCTTGTTCGTCAGACTGAGCCTGTCGATGCTTTCCAAAGGCAGATTCACAAATGCAGCAATGCGATTGTTCATATGTCTGTAGGCTTCGGCAAAAGCAGCGGCAATTTCTGCTTCAGAGCCGGTGACTGCGGCGGGGTCCGGGATACCCCAATGGGCGTTCATGGGTTGGCCAGGCCAGATCGGACAGACCTCGTTTGCGGCGTTGTCGCAAACTGTGAATACGAAATCCATTTTCGGTGACTTTGGTTTGGCAAATTCATTCCAGCTCTTGGATCTGAAACCGCTGGTGTCATAGTTCAACGATTTGAGCAGGGTAATCGCATGAGGGTTGGGCTTGCCTGCAGGTTGTGAACCTGCCGAGAATGAGTTGAACCTGCCTTGCCCAAGCCGACCGAGAATGGCTTCTGCCAGTATTGACCGAGCCGAATTGCCTGTGCACAGGAATAGAACATTATAGGTTTTGTCTGCCATGTCTGAACCCCTAATGATGTTTGATTGAGATCGGTTAAGTCAGTTTTGTAACAGTCTGGTGACAACGCTTCAGACGTGTTGACCGAACCTGCGGGCATCGCCAAACTGCACTCCCTTTTTAAAGCGGGTGTTGAATGGAATTCGTAATGGGTTTTGTGGCGGATGGGTTGTCCTTGTTGGCAACACTTTTCGTGTTTGGATTTGGATTGGCGGTCCTTGCCATCCTTGTCATGTTCGTTATTGACGTTTCACAACGCAAGGATGCGATAAGGCGAAATTACCCGGTTATTGGTCGTTTCCGGCATCTGTTCTCCACGCTGGGAGAATTCTTTCGGCAATATTTCTTCGCCCAGGATCGAGAGGAAATGCCGTTCAATCGGGCTCAGCGCGAATGGGCTTACAAGTCTGCTGCCGGTGTAGACAATACGGTAGCATTTGGATCAACGCAGAATATCACTGCGGTCGGTTCACCGATCTTTTCCAGTGCCATCTATGCGCCGCTGGATGAAGAGGTGGAGGAACCGCCAGCATTGATTATAGGTGCAGATGCGCGCAAGCCCTATGAAG
>JBAUGO010000097.1:0-2539 GCA_049679775.1 Anderseniella sp. | reverse complement strand
CAATCACACCGATTGTCGGCTCAATGCGCAAATAGCTTGCAACCCCAACTGCCTTGCCACTTTCAAGATCAATTATCGCATGGAACAGCGGATCATCGCCTATACAGGTTTTCTCCATCCAGGCAGCAACTTCTGCCTCGCTGGTAAAAGGTCCGTAAGGCAAATATGTCCAGATACGATTGTCCCTGTCCAAACTGAACGCAGCAAACAAATCAGCCGCATGAGCAGCGTCATCGACCGGCTCCAACCGCACATATCGGCCCTGCATCACCTCACGCGGTGGCAGCGGCCTCGGCGTCCATCCAGGTACCGCGAAACCAATTTCCTGACCCAGCTCATTCACAGTTCGGCTCATACGCCTTGCTCCTGTTCAGCAATGGCCGTACCAGCCGCCCAACCTGACGACCACGCCCATTGAAAATTATATCCACCCAGCCAGCCGGTAACGTCCACAACTTCTCCGATGAAATACAGCCCCCGCATGGATTTCGCCTCCATGGTGCGCGAATTCAGACCATCGGTATCCACACCCCCAAGTGTCACCTCTGCCGTGCGAAAGCCTTCCGTGCCAACAGGTTGAACCTGCCAATTGTGCACCCTCTCCGCCAGAGCCAGTATTGCCTTGTCCGATAAGTCCGCCAGATTGGATTTTGATCCTTGCGTAACAAAGCTTGCCAGCGCTTTTGGCAGATGCTCACTGGTGAGTGTGTTGATGGCCTTTTTGCCATGGCTTTTACGCATGGCCTTCAACTCATCCCCCAATGCACGCCCCGGAAGCAGGTCAATACTGATCGGTTGTGTCTCACGCCAGTAGTTGGAGATTTGCAGGATTGCCGGGCCTGACATTCCGCGATGTGTAAACAGCAACGCTTCTGAAAACATCACCTTCCCACACTTCACAACCGCCTCGGTCGCTACGCCAGCCAATGGCTTGAACTGTGACAAAAGGCTTTCAGAAAATGTCAACGGAACCAACCCTGCTCGGGTTTCAGTGACCGCTAGGCCAAACTGCTCGGCAACCTTGTAGCCAAACCCGGTTGCGCCCATTTTGGGGATGGATTTACCACCGCAAGCGACAACCAGATTGCGGCAAGAGACAAATTCTGGCCTGCCCCCTCCCTCAAATGCAAGGTCAAAACCGCTTTCAACCTTGGCAATATCTGCAATGGCCGTTTCAAGCCGCAAGGTGACCCCGGCACGCGCCATCTCTGCAATCAACATGTCGATGATTTGCTGCGCCGATCCATCACAAAACAACTGGCCCAGTGTTTTTTCGTGATAGGCAATCCGATGCTGCTCCACCAGCTTGATAAAATCATGCTGAGTGTAGCGTCCAAGTGCCGATTTGGCGAAATGCCTGTTGCCGGACACAAACCGCTCAGGCACACACTCCAGATTGGTAAAATTACAACGCCCACCGCCACTTATGCGGATTTTCTCACCTGGCTTACTGGCATGGTCAACCACCAGCACACGCGCACCCCGAGTGCTTGCGTGAATGGCGCACATCATGCCGGCCGCGCCTGCTCCCACTACCACCGTGTCATAAGTGTGCTTGAGTTCGCTCATCACAATATATGCAACTGTTGCACTAGAGGATCAAACATGTGCATGACCCGTGCGCCAGAAGCTTGCCACGGCCATCTTCCAGCCGGGCATCGGATGTTGCCAAGCGTTTACCAAGATGAATGACAGCACCTTTGGCCCGCACAAGCCCGGTTTGATCCGTGATTGCCCGCACCATATTTACCTTCAACTCAACCGTTGTATAGCTTTGCCCTGCCTCAAGGCGGGAATGGATGGCACAGCCAAGCGCACTGTCAAGGATCGACGATATCCAGCCACCATGAACCGTGCCAGCCGGATTATAATGTTTCGCGGATGGTTCACCTTCAAACACCGCATACCCGTCCCCCACCTCAACGAGGCGAAATCCGAGCAACCCTCCCAACGGCGCAATACCACCAGAATCGCACATGCGTTCGAGGTTTTGAATACCTGTCAATTTGGGGTCCAGCATGAGTTTACAATACCTCGGCAAATGCCATGACAGCACCAGATGCGTCTTCAGGCCCAATAGAATGGCCAGACGATGTTTCGCGCCATTCAATTCCGGCATTGCTCAGGTGGTTGCGCGCCGTTTCACGGTTTTCAACAAAAATCCTGTACCCGGCAATGCAAGGTCCACCGGTCAATGAAGGTGCTGCATACCCATAATATTCTGCAAAATTCTCAGAGCGATAGATCGACACATCGCCACGCTGTGTTCGGATCCGCACGTGATCATCCTGTGCCGTGATGACAGTGCCATTTGCCACAGTCGCCAGGAAGTCCTGATAATGCAGCGGTTCATCGGCCACCATTGCCACTTCGTCGATAGCTATGGCGGAGTTGGCATGGCGTTGATATTCCGGCTTCCAGAAATACTGCGGCGCATGTTGCTGACAGTAGAAAAAGGCAGCGCGCGGCATATCCTTGTGAGTGGTAAAGGCAAGCGAAAATCCGACCGTGACCTCTTCGCCGTTTGGTTGTTTGGCCA
>JBAUGO010000096.1:0-1793 GCA_049679775.1 Anderseniella sp. | reverse complement strand
GCCAATTGTGTGACCGGCACAGACACACGAAGCTCCGCCAGAAATTCGCGCAGTCCCGATACCAGAATCTCGCGGCACAGGATAATGACTGCCGCCCAAATGTGAATGCCCTTGATCTCGCCAGTATACGTTACAGCCAGCAGAACCGACGCAATCAACAGCTTGTCGGCTATCGGATCAAGCATTCTGCCAAGCGATGACTGTTGCTGCCAGATGCGTGCCAGATAGCCGTCAAGAAAGTCGGTGATCGCGGCAAGGATGAAAATGCACAACGCAATCCAGTGGTTGATATCACCGCCATAAATCAGCAAGCCAACAACAATGGGAACGGCGGCAATCCTTACATAGGTGAGGATGTTGGGCAGCCAGGTCGCAACATTGCCACGGCGGTTTGGGTGTGTGGTATTTTTAGCCCCCGCGCTCACTGCTCGCCCTCGTGAAAATGCCCGTATATGACAGTTGCCAGACTTTTACTGATTCCTTCAACCTGTTCGAGATCTTCAATGGAAGCCCGCGACACAGATCGGGCAGAACCGAATGCCTGCAATAATGCTTTTTTTCGCCCTGGTCCAATACCCTCAATCTCATCCAGTGGATTAACGAGATTAGCCTTGGCGCGTTTGGCCCTGTGCGTGCCTATGGCAAACCTGTGCGCCTCATCGCGCAAGCGTTGCACATAATATAACACAGGATCGCGCTGTTCGAGCATGAAGGGTGGCTTGCCCGACACATGAAACTGCTCGCGTCCCGCGTCGCGGTCCGGCCCCTTGGAAATACCTGCAACAGGTACATCGTTCACACCCAGTTCCTGTAATACCTCCAGCACAGCCGACAATTGCCCCTTGCCGCCATCAATCAGCAAAAGGTCTGGCCAGGTTCCGATCGAGTTTTCATCAGCGTCAACCCCTTCATCATCGGCACCGCTTTCCTCTGCACGTTCACCGTGCTCTTTCAACAGTCTCGAGAAACGACGGGTCAAAACCTCTTTCATCATGCCAAAATCATCACCACCGGTATCCTGCTCGGTTTTGATATTGAATTTGCGGTAGTGCGCCTTGGCAAAGCCTTCCGGACCGGCAACAATCATGCCACCCACCGCGTTCGTGCCCTGAATGTGCGAGTTGTCGTAAACCTCAATGCGTCGCGGTGTACGCGTCAGCCCGAACACGGTCGCAACGCCTTCCAGCAGTTTTTTCTGCGAGGATGTATCGGCAAGTTTACGGCCCAGCGCTTCACGCGCATTGGTCAGTGCATGGGTTACCAGATCACGCTTTTCACCGCGCTGCGGCACCAGCAACTCAACCTTGCGCCCGGCTTTGGTTGAAAGCGCATCGCCAAGAAGATCAGCCTCACTCGCCTCACTGGACATCATGATGCTCCGCGGCACCGGCTTGTCATCATAGAACTGCGCAATAAAAGCTGACAGGATATCTCCGGGTTCAAAAGACTTGTCAGCCCGCGGGAAATAGGCACGCGCACCCCAGTTCTGACTGGCACGAATAAAGAATACCTGTATGCAGGTTTGACCACCCTGCTGCGCCAGCCCAAATACGTCAGCCTCCTCCACCCCTTGCGGGTTGATGCCTTGCGAGGCTGTGACATGGCTGAGCGCAGAAATCCTGTCACGGCAAATCGCTGCACGTTCAAAGTCCAGCTCCTGTGATGCGTCCTCCATCTGTCTGGCAAGGGCTGCCTTGACCGCATTGGACTTGCCCGACAGAAAATCTTCAGCCTGTTTTACCAGATCATCATAACCTTCGACACTGATCTCGCCGGTACATGGCGCAGAACAC
>JBAUGO010000095.1:0-1541 GCA_049679775.1 Anderseniella sp. | reverse complement strand
GTATTGGCGAGGCAAGCGAGGACGAGATCGCGGACGCCGTTGAAGCACTGGCGCGTCAATTCGTTCAAGACTACGCCGCCCCTGACATGATAACGGCGCGTGAAGCTGCGCGCGATGAAATCGGTTTTGCCTGTGATCTGGCTGAGGGTAAGCCCTTGAATACACTTTTGACCGTTCATCGCAAACTCAATGATGACGGCAGCATCCATGAAGAGTACCGTGAGATAACGCCTCCGCGTCAAGAAAAGCCGCACACCAGAATATGGGATGTAAGCGATGAATAATCGTGCCTGGCACTCTTCAGGAGCCTATCTGCTCGACAGATTACCCGGTCGGGGAGGGCTGGAGGTAACGGCTGATTATTTGCGTGCTTATTTTGCTCGCCCTGAATTGGCACCTGTTGAGGAAAGCTGCGAAAACGAGCGCGTCATCCATGCCCGCCTGGTTGATGATCCTTACCTTGAAATCAGTGACGAAGATTTGGCCAGTTTTGCAGATCCCGATGCTCGCGAGAACTACAAGGTCTTTCTGGCGTTCAGGGATCTACTGGTTAGCTCTGGCACGCTGGAGCGGGCTTACCTCTCAATCATCAAGGGTGAGGCGGGAAATGTACCTCCGCTTTTCGTTGAGCAAATTGTGCACGCCATCATGGCTGGCATTCTTCATGGCCAGAAAGATCCGATCCGTTGGCGCGCGGCTGAGGTGTTTTTCAGGTCTCAGAACGTATCAACCGGAGAAGGCCAGCTTATGCTGGCTGATGAGGAGGTGGTTGATATGTTTGCGGAAACAGGTGGTATGGGTGGCCTTGGCCAGCTCGTGATGGAAGCCTCCACACCGCTGAAACAGATTGAGCTGGACGTGCTTGATGAAGACAACAAGGCTGTTTACTGGAGCCGCGCAGAACGATTTGACACGGTGATTGATTTCCGCTTCCTGCAACCGGCAAATGATGCGTTTGCGCGTGTTATTGAACATTGGATAAATCATTTTCTGGGCATCAGCGTACGTGTCCAGCCTGTGCAACGCATTGATGATGAAAAGTGGACCTGGCATATCGGGCTCGATGCACAAGCCACGAAGCTCATGAACAAACTGTATGAAGGTGGCGAGCTTTCACTTGATGAGGAAGTCTCTATTGTCGGCCTGTTCAAAATGGACGTGCTGGATCAGTCTTCCATCATCGAGCGGGTGCGCGGGCGACCCATATGGCTGGGGCTTGCCCGCAACGCTGCTGGCAAGCTGAGCATGAAGACGCAGAACCTGTTGATGAATATGCCATTGCAGCGTGGCACCTGAGTACCTAGTATTGCTTATCACTCTGGAGGGAAAAATGGATCATCGTGATTTTCTTGACAAAGGTCGTGCACGGCTAGTTGCCGGCATCATTGGTGTACTGGCAATGTCTGGCATAGCGCTGACCTACTATGGCCAGATAAAAACCGACACTGCAGGTAGGGGGGCAACCGTGGCAGGCGCCGATGCGATTGAAAGCCCAACAGCTAATCCGAAGCTTGAAGACTGCCGCTTAACACGCTCACGTG
>JBAUGO010000094.1:0-1880 GCA_049679775.1 Anderseniella sp. | reverse complement strand
GGTGTCAGTCGCGATGAGGTGATCTGGGCATCCTACTTGCCGCTGAGCGTTAATGCTGCACTTGAGCTGGAGGCCGCCGCCTTCCGCCGCCGTCACCGTCGAACATTGTCCAATAGAACTGTGGCCTAGCGATAACCCAGCCTGCGATTGACTGAATCAAGCAGATCGTCGGCGGCATTACCGGATCCGGTTTTGGCGTCGCCTGCGATGATATCATCCAGCGTTTCCCGACCACGACCGATGGCGTCTTCATCATAAGAAGACCTCCCGCGACCACCTGCTTGCCCCATGCCGCCGCCTAAAATGTCCTTGAGCAGGTCTTCCAGGCTACCGCCTTGTGGTGCCCGCTGGCGTGGTTGTGGTTGTGGCGCGCGCTGCTGCCCACTGCCAGTGCCGCCACCCAGGACATCGCGCAGCAGATCGTCCAGTCCACCACCTTGTGAGCCGGGTTGTTGTGGTGCGCGTTGCTGTCCACCGCCTGTTCCTCCGCCAAGGACATCGCGCAACAGATCATCCAGTCCACCGCCTTGTGGTGTTGGTTGAGGTTGAGGTGTTTGTGCCTGGCCGCTGCCGGTCATGCGCTTGAAAATAGCCCCCATGACCATGGAAGCAATGACGGGCAGCATCTTCTTCAGGATCGCAGCTCCTATGCCTGTAGAACCGGATGCATGCATGGCGACATCCCTGCTGACCTGTTTATGGCCAAACAGGTGACCGAGAATGGCATTGCCATCTGCGCGCACATTTTCATATTGAACTGCACTGTCCTCATCGAGATAGCGCGCATGCTGGCCGCCCGACAAGGCTTCAAGCAGGGATACCATTGAATCTGGTTCACGGGTATTGTGACGAATTCCCGATGTCACCATGGGCGCAAGCTCTGCCACTGCGCGCAAGGTCTGTTCCTGTGTTAGTCCAAATTGCTGACCCAGAACATCAAGGCCATGCCCGTTATGGGAGCGTGCGATCATTTCGACAATATTCATTGAAATCCACTCACAGATTTTAAGGTTACGATAAGTGCCAGTGTACCTAAATTGCTCGTTTCAGCAATTCCCCAAAAATATCCGCCATACCGGGTGTGCTTTTGCGCCGTGATTTGGTGCGCTGTCTGGTTCTTTTTTTCGATTTTTTGTAGGAATTTGCATAGGTTGCACGACTGCGCCTGCGACGGCGCTTGGCAGGTACATGGGTTGCGCCCTTGATGATGGCTTGAACAAACTCTTGCCAGAACGATGATGATGCAGGCCCCAGGTCTGCCGCCAGATAGGTTTGCTGACCACGCTTCACAATGGCTGCCACGCACAAGGTCGCAGCAAGGCTCATCAGGCGTTCCATATTGGATTCACTCATGCCATGCGGCCGGCGCAAACTTTTGGCTATTGTGCGGGCTCGCTCAACAGAGCCGTATACATGAACGAGAATTTCCTCACCTTCCTCGATGGCTTCACGCGATAGCAGCGCATCGGGGTTGTCCAGATAATCATCATGCTCACCTGCCTCGATCACATCCAGCAGCAGTTCGAGTTCATCTTCGTCCCGGACCTTTACGGCGATACGCGACGCAATATCGTGCACAAGTGTTTTCAAGGCCTTTTCAGCGGCCTCAATCGGATACTGGCCAGCAAGCGCAATTGCACCAACCAGTTTGCCCTCATGACCGGCAAGGATAATATCCAGTAGTTCGGTATTGTGTGGTGTCATTTTGTCAACTCATATGGCCTGTTGACCTGTCGCGATCCGACAAGGCCTTGACCAGGGCAAAACTGGTGATCCCGGCTGCCAGACCAAATATTATATTGACTGCACCCATGCCAAGCAACATGCCCTTTGCATCGCCCAGATACACGCCAAGATGCAAGAGAGGTATGGTGCCTATT
>JBAUGO010000093.1:0-3599 GCA_049679775.1 Anderseniella sp. | reverse complement strand
TAACAGCCCTGCATAGCTTGGGTAACTCACGCCTGCCAAAGACACCTGCGAAATTCCTATACGCTGTTAGCTGACCTCCCTATGGTGAGAGTATAGGCATTACCTCTGTAACTGAAGACAGACCGCGCCTTACCTGACGAATTTGCCAGATTTGCCGGATTTGACTGAGCTTTGCTGGCGTTCATGCAGTGTTCATGTGCGATGAGGCATTCTCTGGTCAACAAAACCGGGGAATTTTGAGATGAACAGTTTGAAGAAAATCAATTTGGCCATAGCATGTCTTGTCATCCTTCTAGGTTTGGAAGGTTCACTGGCGCTTGCTGCGGGTCCATCTGATGCAGTGCGTATTGTCCAGCAAGCAACGGGCGGACAGGCAAAGTTTGTGGGTGAAAGCAATGGCAAGTACAAAGTACGGGTTGTGGTCAATGGCAATGTCAAGGAATGCATCGTCAACGCGAAGTCTGGTGCGATTGAAAGATGCTGACTGACTGACGCCTGATATTACAAAAGAGGGATGGCGGGTTGAGATTACTGGTAGTTGAAGATGATCCGGACTTGAACCGGCAACTGGTAGGTGCCCTCGGGGATGCAGGGTATGCTGTTGATTCTGCTACAGACGGGGAGGAGGGTCATTTTCTTGGTGACACCGAACCCTATGACGCGGTCATTCTTGATATCGGATTGCCAGTAATGGACGGCGTCAGCGTTCTCGAAGCATGGCGCAGAGAAGGTCGTACCATGCCTGTTCTCATTTTGACGGCGCGTGACCGCTGGAGCGACAAGGTAGCCGGGTTTGATGCCGGCGCGGATGACTATGTCGCCAAACCTTTTCACATGGAGGAAGTGTTAGCCAGGGTTCGGGCCTTGTTGCGACGGGCCAGTGGCAATGCTTCGGCAGAGATGTCGTGTGGTGACCTGACACTTGATACCAGTAGTGCCCGTGTTACGGTAAATGGTACCGCTATCAAATTGACCTCCCTTGAGTTTCGCTTGCTCAGCTACATGATGCACCACAAGGGCAAGGTTATTTCCCGCACCGAATTGGTCGAGCACCTTTACGATCAGGACTTTGATCGTGATTCAAACACCATCGAAGTATTTGTTGGAAGGCTTCGCAAGAAGCTTGGTATTGACGTACTCAAGACCATACGAGGTCTGGGTTATTGCCTGTCTGAGCCGGATGATCAGCCGTAGCTCACTAGCCTACAGGCTTATCGCCGCCGCATCCGTGGTCAGCATTGTGTTGTTGATGGCGGCAGGGTTCTTGTTGAGTAACCTGTTTACAGCTGCTGTTGAGCGCAGTCTCGATGCCAGATTGCAGGCCGTTATGGATGGTTTGCTGGCAGCGGTAGAGATCAAAAATGAGGTTCCGAGTATCAACAAGGAGCTTGCCGATACACGTTTTGAGTTACCGCTGGCGGGTTGGTACTGGCAAATTTCCGCACTTGATGGCAATCAAAAGAGACAAGTTGCCTCTGCTTCCTTGCTTGATGAACGCTTGTCCCTGGTACAGTTTGACAGAACTGACCGTGCATTGGGGTCCAGTGCCAGTGGCTATATGAGCGACAAGTCGGGCAACAAGCTGAGAGTTCTCGAACGCCGCTTCACCTTGTTTGGTAGCAAGGAACCTTACTCTTTTTTGGTTGCGGGTAATTTTGATGAACTTCAATCGGAAGTATCTGCTTTCAACAACACACTGATCGGTGTGTTAAGCCTGCTTGGTTTCGGCCTTGTCGCTGCAATTTTTCTGCAGGTGCGGTATGGACTACGACCTCTGTCGTCTCTGCAAGACGAGCTTTCTGGCATCCGTGAAGGTAAAAAAGAGAAGATATCCGGCAAATACCCCGATGAAATCCAGACAGTAACCGATGAGCTTAATCTCCTGCTGCAAGCCAATACTGAAGTGGTTGAGCGCGCCCGCACACAGGTGGGAAATCTCGCACATGCGCTAAAGACACCATTGAGTGTCTTGACGAATGAAGCCGAAATTCACGCAGGCAGCCTGGGCAAGAAGGTCGCCGAGCAAACAAGCATCATGCGTGATCAGGTGTCGATGTATCTTGATCGCGCCCGACGTGCTGCGCGTGCGAAGACGATTGGTTCATCCACGGATGCTTATGACGTCATCAGTTCCATAATCAGAACACTTGAGCGGATTAATGTGGATAGAACCATCAAGGTAAGGTCACGGGTTGTCGAAAAGCTACTGTTTCGAGGTGAGCGTCAGGATCTTGAGGAGATGGTTGGCAATCTGCTGGATAATGCGTTCAAATGGACCTCCAGCAAGGTTTCTGTGACCTTGAGACCTTCCATCGATCCTCTAGATGATCGTGTTGTGTGGTTGGATATTTTTATTGAAGACGATGGTCCAGGCCTGCCGGATGGTGGGGCTGCACTTGCCATGGAGCGTGGTAAACGGTTGGATGAAACAAAACCAGGCTCCGGCCTGGGGCTCTCCATCGTTACCGAAACGGCAGCCATGTACGGCGGCAAGCTTATCTTGGGCAAAAGCGATCTTGGTGGCATGTCGGCAACATTGACCCTACCGTCCGTGCGCAACAAGGCTAGTTGAGGTTGTGTTCTTCTGGAATTTCGGTGTGGTTTGGTAAGCCGCGTTCACGATAGGGTGTTCTCGAATAGTAAGCGCGATAGCATTTTGAAAAATGCGACGGCGAGGAGAATCCACAAGCCAGCGCGACGTTGATTACCGACATGCTGGTTTGCAATAACAGCGATCGTGCCTTCTTCAAACGCAATTCCAGGTAATATCTTTTTGGAGACCTTTCCAGGTAACGCCGGAACAGCCGCTCCAACTGCCGCGTTGAGAGACCAGCCTGCTTTGCCAGAACACTTGGTGATAGCGGTTCTTCCAGATTTTTTTCCATTTGCTCGATAATGCCAATCATCTTCGGATGGCGTGCACCAATACGCGCAGGAACCGACATGCGCTGATGTTCATCAGGTTGCCGTATCGGCGAATGTAGAATGTTTTCAGCGACTGCTGAAGCCAGGGCGCTACCGTGCTGTGATGATATGAGTGCCAGGGTCATATCCAAAGCGGAAGTGCCACCAGCACTGGTAAACCGGTCGCGATCAACTTCAAATAGGCTGGCTGTCACGTTGATATCTGGATAATCCTCAATAAACCCCGGCTGGTTCTCCCAATGTATTGTGCAGGTGTAATTGTCCAGCATACCTGCCATGGCAAGCAGTTTTGCACCTGTGCAAATGGCGCCCATGTCATTGCCGCGCCGTGCAGCCTTGCGCAACCAGTTGAACAGCGCCTTATCTGCGTGGTGATGAACATTGACACCTCCACAAACTATAATCGTTGCCTGTTCAGGAATGTCTTCAAGGTCACCATCCGGCATAAGTGTAATGCCGCACGAAGCTGCTACAGCTACGCCATCGGTTGAATGGGTTGTCCACCTGTAAAGTTCTCGCTCACTATGCCGGTTGGCGAGGCGAAGTGGATCGATAACTGACGTCATTGGCAGCAGTGTGAATTCCGGCACAAGGATCAAGGCAATGTGCATGGGCAAATCTCTGGACTTATCACCAAACATCACATATCGGCTTTCTCAAATTTGCTGATGGCA
>JBAUGO010000092.1:0-10401 GCA_049679775.1 Anderseniella sp. | reverse complement strand
GAGCACAGAGGTGAGCGCAGAGCAACTCAACTGTTCGGGCTCGATACTGTCCAGCAATGCTGAGCCCATTTCTTCAGCGCGGCGTACACGCTGCCTGCAATGATCGCACATGGCAATGTGGCCAGCGGCGACCAGCATGAAGTTGCCTGCCAGCGACCCGCCAGCATAAGCAACAATCGTTGCATCATCGAGATGATACGCGATACTCATTTCAATTCCTCCAGGACTGCACCCATCTTGCGGTAGGCCAGTCGCATTCTCGACTTGACAGTGCCCAGCGGCACATCAAGCTTCTCGGCAATTTCGGTTTGCGTCATGTCATCCATGAACGCCATGACGATGACCTGCTTCTGGTCATCAGGAAGCACAGCAAGCGCTTTTTGGACAATGTCATCCTGCTGCCTCGATATTACGATCTCATCGCTGACCGGATCATCACTTGCAGCATCATAATCATCAATATCGGTAAAATGTCGCGATCCTTCGCGGCGCAAGCGGTCTATTCTGAGGTTTCTGGCAATTGTGTATATCCAGGTGGTGACTGAACCCTTGCCTGAGGAAAACATGCCTGCCTTGTTCCAAACAGCCACCATAGCATCCTGCACAAGGTCTTCGGCCAGCTCGGCACTGGCCCCTTTACGCATCATGAATGCCTTGAGGCGAGGGCCGAAATGTTCGAATAGCTCACCAAAGGCTGCGCGGCTACGATTATCCGCTACCTCTTTCAGAAGGTTTGCAAAGTGGGCGGCCTGCGTATCTTTGCCGCCAGCCAGGCCAGGTTGAGGTGTCTGTGTGGTCACGTTGGTTGCTGGCACCATGTATCTATCGCTGTTGCAGTTGCACAATGATGAGGTATACGCCGCTCATGTGCAAGCAGATCAGGGCTTGTGTGAGAAATTACAAGGCCGAACCAGTTGCCCGGTCCGGCCTGGTATTATGCATTCTGTGAGGCCGCTATTTGGGTGCCAGAATCATGATCATCTGGCGGCCTTCCATCTTGGGCTCAAACTCGACCTTGGCGAAATCGCCTGTATCGGTCTTGACCTTTTGAAGCAGGTCAAAGCCCAACTCGGTATGGGCCATTTCACGGCCGCGAAAGCGCATTGTCACCTTCACCTTGTCGCCGTCATCGAAAAACCGCTTCATGGCGCGCATCTTCACATCATAGTCATGAGTGTCGATGCCGGGGCGCAACTTGATTTCCTTGACCTCGACGATTTTCTGTTTCTTGCGTGCTTCATTGGCCTTTTTCTGGGCCTGATACTTGTATTTACCGTAGTCCAGTATCTTGCACACGGGTGTATCGGGGTTGGGTGATACTTCAACGAGATCAAGGCCAGACTGCGCTGCAAGTTCCAGCGCGTCTTCAAGCCTCATCACACCACGTTTCTCACCTTCAGCATCAATCACCAGAACTTTCTCATTGGTGATGGCTTCGTTCATGCGGGGCCCGTCATCCTTGGGTGGCGTTTGCCCGTTCATCGGTCTGCGAATGGTCAAGTCTCCTTGTTTAAACACCTACCCACCGGGGCAAGCATTTTTGGGGTTTGAATTAGGGTATGGACCCTCGTACTAAACTGCACGTAAAGGTGTCTAGCAGATTTTGCAAGCAATGTTGAGGGGTTAGTGAGCCATGACTTGTGAACCAGTATCACCGCCAAAATTCCTGAACACCGCCGATGCACACCGAATTGCCTGGCTGGCAGACGGGGAAGAGCCATCACCAGACGGCAAATGTGGTACATTCTGGTTGGGTGGTTTCAAGTCGGACATGCGCGGCAGCAAGGCTGAGGCACTGGCAATTCATGCAAAAACCAGAGGCAGGTCGTTCGTGCGATTTGATTATTCCGGCCATGGGGAAAGCAGCGGTGCATTTACGGATGGCACAATATCAGGCTGGCTTGCCGATGCAGAGGCCGTTTTCGATGAGGTGGCACACGGGCAAAGGGTGCTGGTGGGATCATCAATGGGCGGGTGGATCGCAATGCTGCTGGCGCGCAGACTGATGGCAAACGGCAAGGCTGACCGTTTGGCAGGGCTCATTCTGATAGCGCCTGCAACTGACATGACAAAAGACCTGATGTGGGACACATACGGTGATGATTTTCGCGACGAGATCACGCGGCTTGGCAAGTATGAACGCCCGTCAGAATATTCAGACGAACCCTATATCATCACACGCGCGCTGATTGAGGATGGCGAGCAGCATCTGATGCTGGCTGACGGGCTGGAGGTTTCATGCCCGGTGCGGATTTTACAAGGAGAGCAAGATCCGGACGTTCCATGGCAACATGGCATGAAGGTGTATCAAAGTCTGCGCGGGGATGATGTCAGCCTTGATCTGATCAAGCATGGTGACCACAGATTGTCGACAGACCGCGACCTTGCAAGGTTGATGGAAACGGCAGAGGCGCTGTGTGCGAAGGCGGATACCTGAGGGCTCAGTGGCTTACTTTTTCGCGCCTGCCTGCGGTTCGGAAATGGCGTCTATATTGACGAGATTCCATTTCATGCCGTGGTTGCGGTAGATGCGTTTTTGCTGGCGCGGATAATCAGCTACATCGTGCGCGAGACGTTCACCAACCACGATGCAGCGCAGCAACTCATCGCCCGTATTGATGATCGAATGAGCCTGGCCGCCCTTGCGGTAGCCGATGAAGTCTCCCGCCTTGATCGGGAAGCTTTCTTCACCGATGAAAGCGGTCGCAGAGCCTTGTAGAACATAGACGCACTCGTCCTCATGATAGTGCTTGTGATGTTCTGTTGTTTCGTGACCCGGCTCAACTTCGATGATGTGAAATCCAAACCCGGTGATGCCGGTCATGTCGCCCAGCGACTTGTTCACGCGCTGTGCATTCGGATTGAGAAAATGTGTCTTCTGCAGCCCTTCCATGCGCCCAACCTCCTCACGTGTCACGATGTACAGGTCTTCAGCCACTTTGCTTTTCTCCTTGTTCCAGATCATGTGCCAACGCCTTAAGCCCTTCTCGGTAGGACGGGTAGATGAATTTGTAGCCCAGTTCGCGCTTGACCTTTTCATTGCTGACGCGCTTGGATTCTGCGTAGAAACTCTTTGCCATCGGCGACAGCTCAGCATCGTCGAACGCGATCTCAGGCGGTGGTTCCACACCTAATAGCTCACAAGCATAAGCCACCACATCCTGCGGTGGGCAGGTTTCATCATCGCAAACATTATAGGCGCTGCCGGGATTGGGATGCTTGAGTGAGGCGAGAAGAATGGCTGCGATGTCTGCGACATGTATGCGACTGAACATCTGACCCGGCTTTATGATGCGCCTTGCTGTGCCTGCCCTGACCGTTTCAATCTGGTTGCGACCTGGCCCATAAATGCCTGCCAAACGAAACAGGTGGACCGGAACACCATGGGCGCGCCATAAATCAAGCCAGGCAGTTTCAGCCTCAAGACGTGCCTTGCCGCGCGATGTTGAGGGATCAAGCGGCGATGCCTCATCCACCCAACCACCGTTGCGGCCACCATAAACGCCTGTAGTGGAAAGGTATGCTAGCCAGCGCAACGAGGGTGCACTTTTAGCCAGGTCATCCCTGTGAACAGCAAGAACCGGATCGCAAGACTTTCCCGGCGGGGCGGACACAACAATATGGGTCACATCACGCAGTACCGAACGATCAAGAGATACGTCATCGTTAAAGACATGTGCTTCATAGCCCATTGCCCGTATGGCCTCGCAGCCGGCATCCGTGCGGCTGGTGCCTGTGATGCGCCACGAACCATGCGGCAACAACGCGGCAAGCGTACGGGCTGAAAAGCCAAAACCAAAACACAATAGATGATTGGGTCTAGCGGGCATTCCACTCTTCCTTCACGACTTCATCCGTTTCGGATGCGATATGATTTTGCGCCAATTCCTCAAAGTCCTCATTTTCAAGCAACCTGGATAGTGCCCAAACTGCCATGGCGCGAACCTGCGTTGAAGCATCACCCAATAATTGAGTTGCAATCGGAACAAACTGGCTGTTGCCGGAGTTTCCAATGGCGATAAGAACATTACGCACAAAACGGTCGCGTCCGATACGCTTGACCGGAGAGCCCGTAAACATCTGCCGGAATGCCTTGTCATCAAGGCTTGCCAGATACTCCAGATCAGGAGCCACAAGATCTTCACGAGCAGCCAGCTTCATCTCACTTGCCGTACTTGCAAACTTGTTCCATGGGCACACGGCAAGACAATCATCACAGCCATAAATGCGGTTACCCATGGCTGCCCTGAACTCGCGGTCAATATGACCCTTGTGCTCAATGGTGAGATAGGAAATGCAGCGACGAGCATCCAGCTTGTAGGCAGCTGGAAAAGCTTTTGTCGGGCAAATGTCCAGGCATGCAGAACACGAACCACAATGATCGGTTTCAGCTTCATCTGTCTGGAGGTTTGCAGCTGACAGAATGCAGCCCAGAAAAAACCAGGACCCGTGCTCGCGGCTAACAAGGTTTGTGTGTTTGCCTTGCCAGCCTAGCCCGGCTTGCTCGGCCAGTGGCTTTTCCATGACGGGGGCCGTGTCTACAAATACCTTCACCTCTTCACCGGTTTGGGAAGCAAGCCAGCCGGCAAGGGTTTTCAGCCTACCCTTGATAACATCATGGTAGTCACGCCCCAACGCATAGACCGAGATAATACCAGACGACTTCTCCTCAAGCCGCGACATTGGATCAAGCGTTGGCGCATAGGACATGGCCAGCATGATCGCAGACTTCGCCTCTGTCCACATGGCGGTTGGGGTTTCCCGGCGAGCCAGGGTTTGCTCGATCCAGTCCATGCTGGCGTGATGATTTTTCTCGACATATTCACGCAAGGCCACACCCCTTGATGCGGGCAAGCTGGCAGGTGTGATACGCATGTCACAAAACCCCAGTTCGGATGCGCGTGCTTTCAATTTGGTTTCAAGGCTCACCGCCATGGGAAAATCCCGTCAGAAATCAAGCTCTGAATATTGAGATGATGGAGGCATGCCGCGCACTTGATCTGCCAGGAGAGACCTGAATGAGGGTCGTGACTTGATACGCTGATACCAGGCCTTGGCATCGGGAAATGCGTCCCAGGAAATATCGCCAAGATAGTCAACCACAGAAATATGAGCTGCAGCTGACATGTCTGCAACAGTCAGATCACCACCTGCCATCAGACCACGCGTCTGGGCAAGTGCGTCCACATACCCCAGATGAACCTGCAAGGCATCAAGTGCTGCGCGTACACGGTTCATTTTGGGTGCACCACCGCCATTGGACGGCGGGATGAAACGGCGCACAACCTTTTCCATCAGCAAGGGTGAGGTGACCTCATGATGGAACTTGCCATCAAACCAGGCAACGAGACGGCGCACCTCAGCGCGTGTTGTTGCATCCCTGCCCCACAATGATCCTGTTTCCAGTGGCCATTGCTCATCAAGATAACCACCAGCTGCCTCCACACCGGCACATACCGAACCGTCATCATCGATCATCACGGGCAAGGTACCAGCAGGGTTTAATTCAATGAACGCCTGGCGGGCCTCCCATGGGCGTTCCTCGTTCAGTTCAACTGCGATACCCATTTCGGCAAGCGACAATCTGATACGGCGGGAAAACGGGTCGAGTGGAAAATGTAGAAGACGCACCATGGTATGGTCACCAAATTGTCTGTTATGGGTTAGTAATATTGTTTCGGTTGTACGCGATTCGTCTGGTCAAGACGTTAAACCAGTATAGTCGACTTGTGGCCAGAATTAGCGCAGGGGTTTTTAAACATCATGTTTCTTGAACAGATCATCGTTCTAGCCATTATTCAGGGTGTCACGGAATTTCTACCCATATCATCGTCAGGCCATCTCATTCTGGTCCCTGCCCTGACAGGCTGGAAGGATCAGGGCCTGATTGTCGATGTCATGGTTCACATGGGATCTTTTCTGGCGGTGATCACCTATTTCTGGCGTGATGTACTTGGCCTTGCAATTGGCGGATTGAACCTGCTGCGGGGGCGCATGAGCGATCATGGCCGGATGGCACTGCTTATTCTGGCTGCCACGATACCTGCTGTTGTGTTTGGGCTTTTCGTCAAGAAAACCGGCCTCATAGATGCTGTGCGCGGGCCGGAAATCGTGGCGTGGAACGCGATCATCTTTGGTGTGTTGATGTATCTGGCCGATCGTTTTGGCAAATCGGTCAAGGTGATGGAAAACATGACCTTCATGCCCGCTGTTGTTATTGGTCTTGCGCAAGCTATTGCCATTATTCCTGGCACCAGCAGATCCGGCATCACCATGACAGCCGCCCGTGCCATGGGCTTCAAACGTCCCGAAGCCGCCCGGTTTTCGTTTCTGGTTGGTATCCCTGCCATTGCGGGTGCAGGAGTGCTGGTGTTGGGAGAGGCGTTATCTGAAGGGGCAAGCATTTCCAGTGATGCCATTTGGACTGGCATACTGACGTTCTTCACGGCGCTTGGCGCGATATGGTTTCTGATGGCAATTGTTCAGCGGTATTCCCTGACGAGCTTTGTCATCTACCGGCTGATCCTGGGTGTGGTGTTGTTGTATCTGGTTTATACCGGATTCTTCGCAGCCAGTGCCTAGGGGCAGAGGCTAATCAGCGCTGGCCGACACAGGGCCGGTGATTTCGCGGACCAGTTTGGCGCGGATTGCGATTTTGAAATCAGCATAGTCTTTTGCGGTCATGAGAAATGCACCTGAGCCCCCAATGACGTGATTGGCATAATGCTCATGCAAATCAATATTGGCCAGTTCACCAAGGCTGTAATCAACATTATGGATGACAAGCCCGTTGATGATGATGCCTTTTGCGTTGGCGCTATTTCGGGAGGCTTCTGAGCTTCTGGCATCACTTGAGCCGTCGCCTGAAACATCTATGACCTTGCGCGTTCCTTCATAGCGATTTTCCTCAATGGATTTCACCGAGTAATCAATCGCACCTGCAATATCGGTCAGACCGTCAATGATGCGTTTTGTTGCGGCAATGCGGGCTGCAAACGCGGCTGCGGACTGCGCGTCGTGCACAAGCTGCCAGTCAACCACCGTTGCCTGACGCGCCTTGCCGGCCCATTGCACAAGTGAAATGGCCACACCTTGATCGCCACCTGCTGCACGAATTGCACTCACCACTTCAGGCGACAGGAAGGCTTGCGCCAGACCACTGGTTTGCAAGTCAAACTCATCCGCATCAACGCTTGTGGAGGTGTCCACAGCCAGAACAAGCTCAAGTTCAACAGGTTGAGTCCCTTGCGCCTGGATGCCAGCAGCACCAGCCAACAGCAGACCTGTAGCCCACAGACAACGCTTCACAGCGCAGATGCAGAAAACTGTCCGGCCTTGCGATAACGGTACAAATAATCCGGAACAATGGCTTCTATGGGTTCTGCCTTGATGCCAAGACCTTCAAGCGTGCGTCCTTCGGCTATGGCTGCATCGGAAACCACATTGTCAGACTTCAAGAGCTCAACCTGATCGGCAGTAAGCAACGGTGAGGGTAGCAGTCCGGCAATGCCGCCGATCATGCGTGCCACCGGGAAAGGCAGTGGCACCAGCAATCTCTTGCGCCCGGTTACATCCAGCACATATTGCAGCAAGTGCCTGAAACTACGCTTTGCAGGTCCACCCAACTCATAGACCATGCCGATGCCCTGACCTGTTTCCAGAAGTTTTGCCACGGCCTCAGCCACATCGCCCACAAACACAGGTTGAAACAGAGTGTGACCTCCACCGATCAGCGGCAAGGCGGGTGCAAACCGAGCCATGCCCGCAAACTGGTTGAAGAAATTGTCTTCAGGGCCGAACACGATGGAAGGGCGTAAAATTGTAGCGCCTGGAAACTCTTCCATGGCGGCGCTTTCACCTTCGGCCTTGGTGCGCGCATATTTTGCAGATGAGTTGCTGTCTGCGCCAATTGCGGAAACCTGGATGAAACGCGTTGCTCCGGCATTTTTGGCAGCCCGTGCAGCAACCCTTGCGCCTGAGGCATGGATCGCTGAAAAGCTCTGACCCCCAGATGAGTACAACACCCCTGCCAGATTGATCACCACATCAGCGCCTGCACACGCGGCCTCGATGGATGCTGGATAGCGCAGATTTGCCTGTACCGGCATGATCTGGCCAGGTGTGCCCAATGGCTGCACATGTCCAGCCAGGTCCGGTCGTCTGACGGCAACACGGATACGATGGCCCTGGCGCGCCAGTGCGCGTGTTATATGGCGACCCAGAAAACCGGATCCGCCGATGATGGTTATGAGCTTCTGATCTGATGACATTTTCGGACAATCATTATTATGGGTGAAACAGTTGATGAGGACGGTTTTAACGATCATGACGGGGATGTGCAAAGATAGTTTATCGATTGCGTCACGAAAAGCATCTGTGATGGTTCAGACCTGTTGACAACAGGGCCCTGGCACAACTAAGAGTGCACCTTCTGATCCGTTGTCCCAGACTTGGGATATACGGCACACCTTGCCCAGGTGGCGGAATTGGTAGACGCGCTAGCTTCAGGTGCTAGTTTTCGAAAGGAAGTGGAAGTTCGAGTCTTCTTCTGGGCACCAAGCTCTCTTGTCATAGGTTCTCAAAATCCTTGAAAGACAAGGGTTTCCCGACAATACACTTTCTCAAGTACAGATATGGGATTGTTACTTCCGGAATCCACTTGCTAGTGGATGACAAGTAAATCTGCGCGCCCGTTCAAACGCTTCCGCACTAAAGGTGCTCTGGATGATATAGTTGGCCGGATCGAATTATATGGCGGAGAGAAAGGGATTCGAACCCTTGATACGGTTTCCCGCATACACACTTTCCAGGCGTGCGCCTTCAACCACTCGGCCACCTCTCCGTCTTGGAACTTGCGGGAAGTTACACATTAGTGATTGAAGATCAAGCACTTGAACGCAATTAAATGTCAAACTCGAAAATGTTGCCTTCATACAAGCGTTTGCCAACACTATTTTTATCAGTTCAACCTGACCGGCAAGCTCAATGGTCCCCGAAATCCGAATCCCCAGAACTGCACCTTGTCCGGTTCGGGCAAGCTCATTTTCGGGAAACGCTCAAACAACATGGGAAGCACGATTTCACCGACCATGCGCCTTGCGATATGTGTGCCCATGCAAAAGTGCGGGCCATTGCCAAACGCCTGGTTGCGAGCAGGTTCGCGGAATATATTGAACAGATGACCCTCTTCATACAGCTCTTCATCATGGTTTGCCGAGGCCTGTATGGTCATGACAATCTTTCCCTCGGGAATGTCGACACCGCGAATACGCGTATCTTCGGTGACACGACGTGAGCTTGCCTGAATGGGCGCAACCCAGCGCACTGTCTCTTCAAAGGTAGCGTTCCAGAGCTTTCCATCGCTCAAGACTGCAGCATGCTGTTCCGGATTGCTCAAAAGGCCAAACAAAGCAGTAGACAGGGCATCGCGCGGCTCGTTGATGCCACCACCAATAACGATCTTGATGTTTGACTGTACTTCTTCGATGGTCATGTCTTCTTCGAAGTGCAGCATGGCCGAGATGGCGTTAGGGCGAATTTCCGAGCGGTTTTCGCTGATCACCTCTCCTATGCACTTATTTATTTCAATATTGGCAGCATCAGATTTTTCAAACGGTTCATCGCGCCAACCAAAGTTACCGGCCCCGTCGATCAGGGTCTGCGACCAACGACACAGATCATCATCTGATGCGTGGGTGAGACCAATAAGGTGGGCAAGACAACGCGCCGATAGGGGCGCTGACAGCTCGTTATGCAGGTCGATGACTTCCCCTCTTGGCAGCTTGCCAATGTAATCAGCAGCGATGTCTCGATAGATCGGCAACCAGACATCTCGAATGTTGGAGGGTGAGAAGGCTGCCATCATCGAATTGCGCTCACGCATGTGGGCGGTGCCATCCTTGCGCATCAAGGTGTGATACTGGAAGGCACGGCGCATCGGCGTTGATGGATCGTCGGACGAAAACAGGACAGGATTGTCCTTCACATATTTTGTGTCCTGCGCCTTGGTGAGCAGGATACGCCCGGCAGACGGGACCTCCACAACCGGGCTTTGCGCACGGTAGCGCTTATAAATGGGGTATGGATCGAGCGTCAGATCCGCAATCGAAACAGTTTCGTCAACGGGTGCTTGTCCCACCTGTCACCTCAAAATTTTGGCCACCCTGCTGATCAAAACAGGATGGCCGCATTGAATGCAAGTGCTCGTTCCAGATCAGGCAGCTTCAACCTTGGTCATGGCACGGTCAACCGATGCGATCACTTCATCGAGGTCTGACTTCGTGCAGATCAGGGCCGGCGAGAAGCAAAGCGTGTTGTTCAGGCCACCAAGTGACCGGTTGGTTGCGCCGATAATGACAGCATCGGTTGCAAAACAATCAGCTACGATGGACTGTACAACAG
>JBAUGO010000091.1:0-1677 GCA_049679775.1 Anderseniella sp. | reverse complement strand
TCTTTGAACACATTTGAAAAAGGCGTGGTACCCAACATGGTGTGCTGCGCCTTTTGACGCTCGCCAGAGAGGCTTTGACGCTTGCGTTGGTTCTGATTGCACTCTACCAAGATGGCAGTGCAAGGATTACCGGGTGCAAACTGACATGCTCAAATCCATCTTTTCCATATTTGTGCCCATACACCGCGAAGGGTACAGGTTCATTGCGATTTTCGCACTTCTGACGCTGGTATTGTTCTGGCTGCTACCAGATATTTTCGGATGGATTGGGGTTATCGCGACTTTGTGGTGCGCCTACTTTTTTCGAGATCCTGAGCGGGTTACGCCGCAAGATCCCAATCTAGTCATATCGCCAGCCGATGGTCTCATATCATCTATCGAGCACGTCACTGTGCCACCAGAGCTTGCCCTGGACAGTGATAAGTTGACACGTATTTCAGTATTCATGAATGTGTTTGATGTGCATGTGAACCGATCACCGGTTGATGGTGAGGTGCTTCAGGTGAGCTATATACCTGGTAAATTCATCAATGCTGAACTTGACAAGGCGAGCGAGCACAACGAGCGGCAGGCCTTTACATTGGAGCTTGCCGATAGCCGCCGCATTGGTGTTGTCCAGATTGCGGGCCTTGTAGCGCGCCGCATTGTTGCTTTTACCGGGCAAGGCGCCCGCCTCCAGGCTGGACAACGCTTCGGTCTTATTCGCTTTGGCTCGCGAGTTGATGTATATTTGCCGGAAGGTACCAGTGTTCGCACCTGCGTTGGGCAACGGGCCATTGCCGGTGAAACTATCCTGGCGGACTTGTCAGTTGCCAGGCCACAGCTGACCGGTCGCAAGTCCTGATCATGTGCAAGGGTTAAATCAATAATGCAGATTGACGAACCAGAAGCGGACTACACAGGTGAGCAGCGGTTGCGCCAGGTGCCGATCCGTTATCTTGTGCCCAATATTGTGACATTGCTTGCCTTGTGTTCTGGTGTCACGGCCATAAAGCTTGGCATAGAGGGCAGGTTCGAGCTGGCTGTTGCCTGTGTCATCCTTGCAACCATACTCGACGCACTCGACGGGCGCATTGCGCGCGCGCTCAAGGGATCATCAAAGTTTGGGGCTGAACTCGACTCACTGGCTGACTTCGTGAACTTTGGAGTTACGCCTGGACTGTTGATTTATATGTGGTCATTGAGCGCGCTGAAAAGCCTTGGCTGGATCGTATCGCTGGCTCTTGCGATGTGTTGCGCGCTTCGCCTGGCGCGCTTCAACGTAGCGCTGGAGGACCCTGATCGACCCGCCTGGAAGATCAACTACTTTACAGGTGTGAATGCACCGGCAGGGGCCATGCTTGCAATGCTGCCCATGTATCTGGGTTTCCTGAATATTGTGCCTTCAGGTCCAGAAGTTGCCCGTTATGTTTTGATTTATATTGGCATCATCGCCTTTGCGATGGTATCCCGCATTCCAACATTCTCCGGCAAGGGCGTAGGCCGTGTTCGCAGAGAATGGGTATTGCCTATATTGGCGGCTGTCACAATTATTGTAGCCTTACTCGTTACATATACCTGGGAGATGGTGACGTTCATGGCATTGCTGTATATTTGCCTGATCCCGGTGTCGGTGCTGACCTATCTGCGCCAGAAAAAGGCCTGGGAGCAGCGCATCGCAACTGGTGATGTCGTGTC
>JBAUGO010000090.1:0-4589 GCA_049679775.1 Anderseniella sp. | reverse complement strand
CGTGCTTTATCTGTCTGTTTGGTCATGACTTGCCTGTCTTCTGATTTACGGGTTGGTCACTCATGTGATGCTATATAATGATTCAAGCTTCAATACTGGTTCAATCAGGCTTGCACACAAGTCACCTCTGTGGCATTACGCGGTCGATATCAAACTAAACCAGCTTGACTTTGCTGCCGTAGCTCAGGGGTAGAGCACTCCCTTGGTAAGGGAGAGGTCCGGGGTTCAATTCCCCGCGGCAGCACCATTGGTATTATGAAGATTAGCGCGGTTTTGTCTGTAAACAGTCTGCTTTTCAGGTTATGAAGACGAAGATGGCAGACACTTCATCCAGTTATAGTGTAAACAAGACAAGGCTTGGCAAGCAGTCGGTAGACTTTGCCAGAGTGCTTTTTGTTATTGGCATGATGTTGCTTGTCCTGACCGTTTTCATGATCCCGCCCGCCTTGACGGATCTGGTGGTGCAAAATCCTGACTGGCAGGTATTCTGTGTTTCTGCCTTTTTTACCGGATTTCTAGGCTTGATGCTCGTACTGGTCAGCAGAGGTAGCTGGTCTGATCATGTATCGCTGAAGGAAGGCTTTGTGCTGACGGTATTGAGCTGGATTGTGCTGTGCGTCATGGCAGCCATTCCATTTCTGTTTCTGGGGCGTAATGCCAGTGTTGCAAATGCGTTGTTCGAAGCTGTTTCAGGCCTGACTGCTACCGGTGCAACGGTGCTCACAGGCATAGACAACCTGCCGCCTGGAATGTTGCTGTGGCGCTCAATCCTGCAATGGATTGGTGGTGTGGGTATCGTGGTCATGGCGTTAGTAATGCTGCCGTTTTTACGAGTCGGAGGCATGCAGCTATTCCGCACTGAAAATTCCGATCGTTCTGACAAGTTCATGCCCAGGGTTGGTGAAGTCATCAGCTTGATTGCGGTGACGTATCTGGTGCTTACAATTTTGTGTGGTGTGTCATATTTCATGGCCGGCATGACAGGGTTTGATGCTCTCAACCACGCGATGACAACTGTTTCAACGGCGGGCTTTTCAACGCATGACAAGTCATTTGGCCATTATGCGGACAACCCTGCAATTCACTGGATCGCCATTGTCTTCATGCTGGGTTCGTGCATGCCGCTGGTCTTGTATGTGAAGATGGTTCGTTCGCGATCTCTGGCCGTATGGAACGATGCGCAGGTGCGTGGTTTCCTGCAAATCGCAGGCCTTTCGATTTTCACAGTGTCACTGTGGTATTATGTGCGCCATGGTGAACCGTTTCTGGATGTGTTTCGGGTTGTAACGTTCAATGTCGTATCGATAATCTCGACAACCGGATATGCACTTGGAGACTATACTAACTGGGGCAGTGGCGTGATGGGCATGTTCTTCGCCTTGATGTTTCTTGGCGGGTGTACTGGATCAACCACGGGTGGGCTGAAAACCTACCGGTTGCAGGTCATGATGATGACAGCATCAGGCTATGTCCGTCAGCTTCTGAGCCCGAACCGGATTGTGGTCCTGAACTTCAACAATACCCGCGTCAGCGCTGAAATCGCCACCTCGGTACTTGCCTATGTCACGGTGATGTTCCTGTCCGTCATGGTATTCACCATTGCCTTGTCATTTTTCAATATTGACCTGATAACGGCACTGTCCGGTGCTACCGCTGCCATTACCAATGTGGGTCCGGGTCTCGGCGAAATTGTTGGACCAGCAGGTACATACGCAAACCTTGATCCGGGTGCAAAATTGCTTTTGACAGTTGCGATGCTGCTGGGACGGCTTGAATTCTTTACCGTGCTTGTGCTGCTTTCGCGTTCATTCTGGCGCTGACAAGGGTAAATGGTCTAATCAGGCTCGAAGCTATTGCCGACAGTTGTTGCAGGATTAAGCCTGCGCCATTCCTCGGGTCGATCAAACTCACCTTGCCAGATGCCTTTACGAGTTGCTTTTGCCGTTGCTTCCAGGCGTGCATATTCAGCTGAGTGATTGATGTAGGCTACAGCCCATCCGTCAGAAATCATTTGACGGTTTAACTCTGTTTCACCGACAGAGCAGATTGATAGTGATCGGTCATATCGGTCAACATTGAGTGTCCTGCACTTGATCTCCCGCCCCGCAATTACAGCTTTCAAATGCGCTTTTGCCTTGCGACCACAATTATAGGAATGCCCATTTGTATCCCTGCAGTTCTGGGCAAGCTCGGGGGCGTCAATTCCTTGTAGTCGAATATCCCTGGATCCGTCAGCTGGCCGCAGACTGTCTCCGTCTACTACCTGCATGTTGTCAGTGAACCAGGCGGCCGGGAGCAAGTCCAGACTACCTGCTACCAGGACCGTAATCAGAACAACACCAAAGGCATCCAGTCCCGTTCGCCACATCGGTCGCCTGGCACGTGCGCGGGGCCTGTACGTCATGGCTTCAGATCTTTTCCCAGCGGTTCGTTGCCGCGGTATCGCTTTCGCGTGCATCAACCCATTTAACATCGCTGCTGGTGCCGCCTTCCTCAAGCTTCCAGAAAGGTGCCTTCGTTTTCAGCCAGTCCATCAGAAACTGACATGATTCAAAAGCTGCTTCGCGATGTGAAGAACACGTGATCACCAATACAATATCTTCACCTGGTTCCATTCGCCCATAGCGGTGGATAATCAGGCTGGCATTTAGCGGCCAGCGCTCATTTGCCTCGCGCTCAATGTCGGCCAACGCCTTTTCGGTCATGCCGGGATAGTGCTCCAACGTCATTGCGGATACATTCTCACCCAGGTTGAGGTCACGCACAGAGCCGGCAAAAATAGCCGTCCCGCCAATGCGAAAATTACCCTTTCTAAGGGTATTAAGTTCGCTTGCTATGTCAAATGGAGCCTCCTGAACGCGGATCATAGCTGCCGTTTCCTATTGTTTGGGTTGCTTGAACAATTGTTTGAGCAGCGACTTTCCAGCATCCTCAACTTCCTTTGCGCCTTCATCACCAAGCGCTTTTTGCAATTCCTGTCTGGCCATTGAACCAAGTGTCTTGCCTGCCGCTTCAACCTTGATATCGCCCTTGATCAGGTCGAGTTGGTCAAGTGCCTTAAAGGCTGCATCAGGGTTTTCCAGTATGCCAGCCACATCGGGATAGACTTTGGGATTGGACCAGCGCCCAGTCACGATAACTGGAACGGCCAGCCCTGCAAATTCATTTCCGACACCTGTCGCAATCACGGGTTTGGTCCGAAAGTCGAGATGACGGCGCAACATATCTACACTTCCATCCCCTGTCACTTGAAAGGCCGGGCTGAGAACATTCAGGTCAGAAGTCTGCGCGATACCGTCAGCTATCTTGAAGCTCGCAGACATGCTGTTGACTTCAGTGCCGGCATTATCGGTCTTGCTCCATCCCTCCAGCACGTTTTTGCGAACGGAGCCTATCATTGAAGCAAGGTTGATACCGCGCAATAGTCCATTGTTGAGTTCCAGAATTGCTGAGCCTTTCAATGTCGACACAAGCTCGCGCTGGCTTTGGCCCGTGGCACTGAGGTCAAGCTTGGTAGAGAACATTCCGTCAAAGCGTGAAAAGCCCGCAAAATCCTTGATCAGTCCAGCTCCATCAAGCTTATCAGCCAGAAATGTGCCAGACAGGGTTGGTATTGTGGATGTGCCGTCAAGTTGCAAGGTGCCGTTTGCCTTGCCTCCATACGCGATTGTTTCCTTGAGCGCGACTTCGAGTTTTCCATCGATAAGGTCAATGTTGAGGCGAGTTGCGCCAAACTTTACGTCTCCATACAAGATGCTGCTGGCACTCAACCGGAGTTTGGCATTGGCAATGTTAAGCCCGCTTAAATCAAACGCTTCATCACTCCAGCCATCGTCTGGTTGGGCGGTCGTTATCCCGGCAGACTTTTTGCCAGTGTAAATATTTGTGTTCAGCTGGTCGATGCCAAGGCTCGCCTCAATGTGTGGTTTATTGCTGCCAGGATCAACTGTGGCACTGCCTTGCGCCTTCATGCCATCCATGGAAATAAATGCATCCTTTAGTTCCACCTTGCCATTAGCCAGATCAAGACCAGCCTGCACGCTGAAATCCTTGAGACCCGCAGTGCCGCTACCGCCAACCCCTGCCCATTTTGCCAGGGCCCTGAGGTCTGGAGAGGATGCGTCAACCTTGCCTGCCAGCTTGAGGCCCTTGTCGAGGCCCGCCAGTCCGGAAATTGCTGCATTGAGCGCACGTGACTGGATCGCGACATCTGCCGCGGAGCCGCGTCCGGCAAGATCTGATGGTGATTTAACGAAAACTTGCAAGTTCACCTTCTGACCCCTCCACACCAATGAGCCCGCAACACTTGCAGGTGCATTGATGTTAGCCATCGACACTATCATGTTGACCTGCTCGGCTTTGAAAGTCGTGCCGGATCGTTCGTCCAGAAAAACCAGCACACCGTCTTTTACCTCAACTGGCGCAAATCGAAATGCCATTTCGGTATTCGGCTCGGGTGCTGCCGCACCATCGCCCTGACTGCTTGTGCCAAGGCTCCAGTTGGCCCGACCTTGAGCGTCTATCACCAGATTCAATCTGGGTTTCACAAGCGTGATTGATTGCAGGTTTATGGTCCTGGTCAATACATC
>JBAUGO010000089.1:0-1529 GCA_049679775.1 Anderseniella sp. | reverse complement strand
GCGCAGGGTAAGTTGTTTTTTACTACGTCGGCGGAATTGGAAGCCCAGGTGGGTGCGGGCCTACTACGGCAAGACCATAAAATCAGCTACCAAGTTCTTCAGGGAGAACTCAACTCGCTGAGCATGGTTTTGCATGGGCCTGGAGAAATACTGGATGTTGAAGGCGGGAATGTAATTGGTTGGAAAGTTACTGAGGAAGGCGAACAGCGTACGTTGGGCATTGCTCTAAGCCGGCCAGTCACTGGTGTAAGTCAAGTTGTTGTGCGCAGCCAAACAGCCGTGGGGGCTTTCCCGGTACGCGTCAAAGGCATGTCGTTGCACCCGGTGGGGGCGATTCGCCATTCTGGATATTTACGACTAAGCAACCTAGGTGCGGTGCGGCTGGAGCCGACGGATTTGGTTGGATTGACGCAATTGTCGCCTGACCAATTTCCTGGCGCGGCGATTGAGGCGCGACAGATGTTCGTTTATCGGTTTCCCGCTGCCGATTACGGATTTACCGTGGTTGGCGATCGGATCCAGCCGGAAGTTAACGTTAATGATTTAGTTCTCTACCGTCTGTCGGAAACAGATCGAGTCATTTTGGCTGATGTCGAATTGGATATTCGCGAAGCTCCGGTGCGGGAATGGGATCTTGATTTGCCAGCCGACTATTCAGTTGTGAGTGTTACCGGTGCCAATGTGGCAGACTATGTCGCCGCTTCCGAGGTGGTCAGCGAACGCAGAAACTTAAAAGTTGTTTTCGGTAAAGACGTTCTCGGTCGGCAGTTGGTCTCGGTGCAGCTGGAAAAGAACGTAACAGTGACTGACGAACCCTGGGAATTACCCCGCATTCAGCACCCAGGTGCGAAATCCGTCGCGGGCAACATTGGGATCGCTGCTGCACCTGGTTTCCGTGTGTCCGCTAAGACGACAGATCTTTTGGTTGAGAAGCCGCTTTCTTACTTTCCTAAGTCTATCAAGAACCTTCAGCAGGCATTTCGCATTCGTGAGCCCGGTTGGTCGGCAACGATGAATGTGGAAGCGCTGGCTCGCAGCGTGCAAGCGGATGTTTTTCATCTAGTTTCGCTCAGCCAAGGATTTGTTTACGGCAGCTCGCTGATCAACTACTTTGTCACCGGTGCTCCGGTTGCAGAGCTGACGGTTCGTGTTCCACAGGCGTTGGATAATGTTGTGGTAGATGGCCGGGACGTTCGAACGTGGAGAAGGGAAGGGGACTTGCTGATCGTCTCGTTGCACCAGCCTGTAATTGGCGCCTATACCCTGTTGGTTACCTTCGAAGAGCAGCCTGATCGCGACGCTGGCCTGTTCCAAGTTGGTCAAGTTGCTCCGCAGGATGTGCAGGGGGAGCGAGGCTATATTCAAGTCGTTAGTCCCATGCAGGTCGAGATTGAGACGTTGTCGATTGCGGAAGACATCTTGATTTTGGATCCGCTTGAATTGCCTGCTGAGTTTCGTTTGTTGAGCACCGCACCGGCGCTTGGAACATGGCAATACACAGAGCGTCCGTTCAATTTGAATCTTAAAGT
>JBAUGO010000088.1:0-1580 GCA_049679775.1 Anderseniella sp. | reverse complement strand
GAGCTTCCCCGCAGAAACTTGAACTTCGCCAGAAGTGAAAACGCCTGCATCATCAAGGGTCCATATTCGCTCTTGAGAAGATGTCCCGTTTCAGGATCACGCCTTGAAATCAAGGGGGGAGCCAAATGGTGACGTATTGCATAATCGCCCTTGAACCTGGCGGCGACAGATTTTGCGAAAGACCCATCCGAGTAAAGCCTGGCGACTTCATACTCATCCTTATAGGCCATTAACTTGAACAGATAACGCATAACGGCAGCGGTGAGTTTCTCTGACCCTTTGACAAGGCTGGTTTCGGTTTGGCGAACCCTATCAACAATCTGGCGATACTGCGCCCCGTAGGCAGCATTTTGATAGCTGGTCAAAAAATCGACCCTGGTCTCTATCTGCTCATCAAGGGTTTTTTTCTTGTGCGCTTCTGTCTTGTTGCCTGCTGCCAAAACAGCTTCAACCGCTTTGAGATCGTGGGCAGCTCTCCTGCCCCAAAGAAACGATTGCTGGTTCATCTTGATTGCAACGCCGTTCAATTCGATTGCACGATTGATGGCGTCTTCAGAAACCGGCACCAATCCCTTTTGCCAGGCGTAGCCGAGAGTAAACAGGTTGGACGCAATACTATCACCCATCAATGCTGTTGCAATTCGGGTCGCATCGACAAACTCACATGCACCCTTTTTCATGTGCGCTTCAATCTGCACCTGCATTTGTGAGCCCGGCAGATTGAAGTCTGCATCACGGGTGAATTGCGCGGGCATCACTTCGTGTGAATTGACAATTGCATGAGTGCGCTCATCATTTGCACCGGTCAGGATGCGCTGCGAAGCTGAAGTTACAATATCACACCCCAACAGCACATCAGCGCCACCGGCGGCAATACGGATCGAGGCAATTTCTTCCTGCGTGCTGGCAAGCTTGAGGTGCGTAACAACTGCACCGTTTTTCTGTGACAGCCCCGCCATGTCAATCATGGCAACACCCTTGCCATCAAGGTTTGCCGCCATGCCGATCAAGTGGCCAATCGTGACAACGCCTGTACCGCCAATACCCGTTATCATCATGGCCCATGGACGGCTTAGTTTAACCTGCTCAGGTAGTGGCAGAACAGGAAATGGCGTTGCATCCGTTGAAAGGGATCCGGTAACCCCCTTGATCAATTCACCGCCCTCAATAGTCACAAAACTCGGACAAAAACCTTTGAGGCAGGAAAAGTCCTTGTTGCAGGCAGACTGGTCAATCTCGCGCTTACGGCCAAACTCGGTTTCCTTAGGTGCAATCGCCACGCAGTTTGACTGCACACCGCAATCTCCACAGCCTTCACATACGAGCTCATTGATAAATACACGCTTGGCCGGATCTGGAAATGTGCCGCGTTTTCTGCGGCGACGCTTTTCAGCGGCACAGGTTTGATCATAGATAATCGTGGAAATACCTTCCACGTTCATCATTTCCTTCTGCACGGTTTGCAATTCGGAGCGATGATGAATGCTGACCCGTTCAGGAAAACCCACATTGGATGGATACTTGTCTGGCTCATCTGTCACAATGGCAATACGGTCTACACCTGCAGCGCGCACCTGTGC
>JBAUGO010000087.1:0-3307 GCA_049679775.1 Anderseniella sp. | reverse complement strand
CCATTCCTCTGATCATTATGGCGCTGGCCATGCTGGCATGGTTCTCCAGGATCGGTGCCTCTGGCCAGATCTGGTCGATCATCGCCGCCCATACTGTGCTTACTGCGCCAATCGCCATGGCCATCATCCGGCTCCGCCTCAGCCAGATGGACGAAAACCTCGAGGCCGCCGCCTGGAATCTTGGTGCTTCTGAATGGGCAACCATGCGCCATGTGGTGCTGCCATTCTGCAAGCCCGCCATCGTTTCTGCCGCCTGCCTGTGTGCAGCCATATCCTTCGACGAGTTCGCTATTGCGTGGTTTGTGTCCGGTCTCAACAAGACAGTGCCTGTGGTAATACTTGAGATCGTCACCGGCAACATAGACCCTCAGGTAAACGCCATAGGCACCTTCGTCTTCCTCACGTCTATGACGCTGGTCATCCTTGCGCAATTGCTGTTTATTGCACGCGCTGCCAGGGGCATGAAACAGGGGGCTGAAGCATGAGTGAACCGCTGCTGGTGTTTGACAATGTAGTCAAGCGGTTCGGTGATTTTGTTGCCGTAAAGCGCATGAACCTGGAGATCGGCAAGGGCGAGTTCGTCGCCATCATGGGCCCATCTGGTTGCGGCAAAACCACGACACTACGGATGTTAGCGGGCCTTGAAAGTCCAAGCGAGGGCGAGATCCGGCTTGATGGCCATGTGATGAACAAGGTCAAGCCGCACGAGCGCGACACGCCCATGGTGTGGCAGTCACTGGCACTCTTTCCGTTCCTGAATGCCAGAGAGAATGTCGAGTTCGGCTTGAAAATGCGCGGGCTTGATAGCGCGACCCGGCGCGATAAGGCACTGGCCTGGCTGGACCGACTGGGCATGTCCGAGTTTGCCGAACGCGACATCTCCACCTTGTCCGGCGGCCAGAAGCAACGTGTGGCGCTGGCGCGGTCATTGGTGACAGAACCGCAGATCCTGCTTCTGGACGAACCGCTCTCGGCGCTTGACGCCCATCTTGTTATCCGGATGCAATCGGTGCTTACAAACCTGCAACGCGAACTGGGTATCACCTTCGTTTATGTAACGCACTCGCAGTCGGAAGCCTTTGCCATGGCTGACCGGGTGGTGATCATGTCGCAGGGTGAAATTGCGCAAGTGGGTCAGCCAAAGGATATTTACCGCGAACCGGCCAATCGATTCGTAGCCGAATTCGTAGGGCGCAACAACATACTCACGGGAGAGGTGCGATCGTGCACCAAGGACATGGCCGTCATAGAAGCACATTCGGGGACGTTTGCCGTTACCACCGATGTCATGCCGAAGGTGGGCAGCAAGGCAACATTCGTGATCTCGGCCGACCTGGTACGCCTGACCACATCAAAACCGAAGGCAGAAAACGTGGTGCAGGCAAAACTGATATCGGAAGAATTCATTGGCTCAGTGGTAACGCTGTTTCTCGAGACCGATGACGGCACAGAGTTCAAGGTGCAGGTACAAGAACGCGAACTAGCCACGCTGGACCTGAAGTCAAAAGCATCTCTTTGGCTGAATTGGCCAGCCACGAGTGCGCATTTGCTGACGGGAAGTTGAACATATGATACGCAATCCCATCCCTTGGCCAAACGGCGCCAGATGCGCTTGTGCCATCACATTCGATATGGACGCCGACAGCCTGATCCATATTTCGAAACCACAAGACGCGCACGACCGCCTCTATCCGATCACCATGGGTCGATATGGTCCGACGGTCGCCATTCCACGCATTCTCGATACTTACGAGCGTATGGGGATAAGGCAATCTTTCTTCATTCCGGCCTGGTGCATGGAGCAATACCCAGACGCCGTCGAGATGATTCTCAAGGGTGGTCACGAGATTGGCCATCACGGCTATCTGCATGAAGACCCTATCGAGACGAAGGGCGACCAGCGAATGTGGTTCGAGCGCGCACTGGATGTGCACAAGAAGGTCACAGGTATAAAACCGCGAGGCTATCGTGCACCGGTTTACAACGTCAACCAGACCGTCATAGACCTGCTGGTGGAACACGGGTTCCGCTATGAAAGCTCGTTGATGGCAGATGACATTCCCTACCTGATGCAAACGGACAAGGGTGAGCTATACGAGATGCCGGTGCACTGGGGCACCGACGATTGGCCGCCGTTCGCGCACTATGCCGAGATCGGCTACATGATGCCGGTAAAAGCACCATCCGCTGGTTTGCAGGCTTTCTGGGAAGAATTCGATGCGGCCTATGAGGCTGGCGGGTTCTTCATGCTGATCGTGCATCCGTTTCTCACCGGCAGGCTTGCCCGCTGGCGGCTGGTAGAGAAGTGGATCGAGGAAACCATGAAAACTCATAATGTGTGGTTTGCGCGACTTGAAGACATTGCTGATCACATGGATTTACTGCGCAAGGCAGGTACGTGGAGCCCCCGCGTGGAAAAGTTACCCTATTACGATGCTCCGGTTCTGAAGTGAGGTTTGACAATGCTGAGTGATACCGACAGGAAGTTCCTGCGCCTGGCCTATGAAGAAGCAAAGGCCGGATATGACGAGGGGGGCTGTCCGATTGGGTCGGTGCTGGCGCGTGGTGACGAGCTTGTTTCGCAAGGACGCAACCAGCGAGTACAAAAGGGCGACCCGATTGCCCATGGCGAGATGGATGCGCTGAGAAAGGCCGGCCGCCAGAAGTCGTATCGCGATATGACCATCTATACTTCGCTATCCCCGTGCATGATGTGCACCGGCACTATCATTCAGTTCGGCATTGCGCGCGTGGTGATCGGCGAAAACATAACCTTCGGTGGCAACGAGGAGTTCCTGCGTTCGAAGGGTGTCGAAGTGATCATCGCAGATGACCAGGACTGCATCGCCCTGATGACGAAGTTCATCGCAGAGAAACCAGAGTTGTGGAACGAGGACATCGCGGAAGAGTGAAAACCGCTGGACGGGTTGCAGACTTTCAAGCATTATCAATCGCTTCCGAAGGCCGAGTGAGAGGAATCATGCATGGCTGAGACGAAGCATATCGTGCTGAGTTCGCACCCACCCAAGGGGGGCGCGAAAGGCCCCATGATCGAATGGGGTGCGGCATCCGCCAAACAACGCGGGCCGGTCATCGGCAGCATGAACTCCCCCCAGCAGCGCAATGTTATCGGCGTGCATTCTGGCGCCTATGGCCTGTACCGAGCACTCGCCATTGCGTCAGGCAAACTGGACCCGATCCATCGCCCAGACCTGACCAACACCTCACCACCGGTTGCCATCGGTCCATTCGGTCAATGGTTCGACCCCACGAAAATCATTTCAATCGATCCCTGGGGCCACATGGT
>JBAUGO010000086.1:0-4351 GCA_049679775.1 Anderseniella sp. | reverse complement strand
TATCCAGAAATGCAAAGGCACCAGACAAGGCAATCTCGTCAGGCTGTGCTGCCAAGGCAAACACGTGATCGTCGGACTGGTCAAATCTGATGGTGCGCAAAACCTTCATGGCACCCTCATGGTACGCTCAACAATCTCGACCAGCGGGAGGGCAATTGCAGTGTCATTGCCTGTCTTGCGAAACAGCAGATTACCGTCTTCATCCATTCCGGCAAAGCGACCTGATAACGCCTCACCCATGTGATTGATGCTTATGTCAACGTCTTTGCCGGCTGCTCGCCCAACCCAGTTTTCATGAACACCCTTAAATCCCTCATGAGTCCAGGTATCGAGCCAGGTCAAAAAATGTCGCGAAACAGATTCAAGCAAACCAAGGCTGGTGACCTCACCGGCACCTTCTTCATGCAAGGTGGTTCTATCAGGCATCTCACCGGGATTTTCAATTGACAGGTCAAGGCTGACCGCCACATCAAGGGAAAGGACCATCCAGGCTGGAACGCTATTATGGGTAGTGTCGTCAGGCACTGAGAGTGATACAGCGCCAGCCTTCGCACCATTGACCAGAATATCACCAGGCCAACGGTAATGAACCGCTATTTCAGGTGGGGCAACAGCGCCAAACGCATCACCAAAGGCAACTGCCATCAAGGGCAGCATTTGGGCAGCGCGTGATAATTGCTCTTCGGGTTCAAGCACAAGGGCAAGGTTCAACCGATCTTGCGACTGCGACCAGAACAGATCGCCTGCCGATGACTTGCCTTGTCCCAATGCAAGCAGTGCCGCATCGGCTGTATCGCGAGCAGGTTCAACTGCGATGCCGTTCAGCAAGGGCGGGAAAACGGGAAGGTCAGCGTTCATCACCCCAGATCGATTTCGCCGGTAACAGAATGATCAAGGCCTACATCACCACAGGTGATTTTTGCTGTGACAGTTACCTTGCCGGATGTCTTGCCGGATGCCCGCACGGCGTCCTCAATTTTTTGCTGAGAGGTCACACCAACCTGCTTGAGAAATTTGCGCATCGACATATTGAACTTATCGTCATCCATCACTGGACACTCCTTTAATTTGAAACCACGACCTCACCAGAGTTAGAGAAGGCTACTGCCGGACGTTTTGTGATTGATAAACATTGTCAGCAGAGCGATCCAGAGATCCAAGCACGGCCCAGGTTCCGGTACCGATCACAACCATAGCAGCTACAGCCATTAAAAAAGACTTCATCGATTTTGACCTTTCCTCATCACCTGCCTGACGTGTTGTTCGGCTGGCTTTATTTTTTCAGGTTTCATATAGGTTTGCAGATACGCGTTCTGCAATTAAATTCGTTCATTTTGCCGGAGGTGTTGTCTTATCCTTGAGCCAGGCAATCATTGCATCTCGTTCCTGTTTGTTTGACATTTTTTGTAACGGCATCTTGGTGCCCGGCAAAAGGTGCTGCGGGCCTTTCTCAAACAGTTCGCCAATGGTCAACTCGTTCCATATCAGGTTGGATTCCAGCAGTGCTTTTGAATAGGCATAGCCTGGAAGGGTTCCTGCCTCACGGCCAAAGACATTCCAAAGCGTTGGCCCGGCACGGTTTGCATCATCGGGTGACAAGGTATGGCATACCGAGCATTTACGGGCAAACTGGCGCTCGCCCAGGCTGATATCTTGCGAAACCTGAAAACGGCGCGGGAACGTGCCGAGTGTTGGTTCAAACCCGCGACCCGGGCGAAATTGCCAATAGTGAACCGTATCATCAAGGCCGCCCAGATAGAGCGCGTCGCCATCACCAGAAAAAGCCATGGCCCAAATCGGTCCATACGGGTTGTCCAGCAGCGTGACCGGTGTCCAGTCCCTCATATCGTGAACGGATACGATGCCGTCACCCCCGCCAAAGGCCAGTACATCATGTTCTGATGAAACGGCGAGTGACAGGATGGGTCGCTCTCTTTGTGCAAGCTCGTGCTTTATCTCGCCGGTTTCAATGTCGAGAATGGCGGCCGTTCCATTCAGGGCACCAAACGCAAGTGATTTTCCATCCGGAAGTGCAGCCAATACATTGATGCCCCAGCCATGTTTGTAGATGACGCGCTCCTCAGAGCCAGTGGCAACTTGCCATTTACGGATTGTGCCATCAGTGCCGGTGGTAAAAACACTCAAACCGTCATTGGAAAATGCAACGGCATTTACAGTATTACGGTGACCATCAAGCACGTGTAGTTCGCGTTTTTCAGGTATGGACCATAGCCTCACTGTCCGATCCCAGGATGCAGACGCAAGTGTGGCTCCGTCGCTGGACAAGCTTAGCCCAACGACCTTGTGCTGATGGGCCTTGAACACATGCTCGATTGCACCTGTGCCCAGATTGACGAGGCGGACCATACCATCATCGGACCCTGTGACGGCATGGGTACCGTCAGGCAAGGCCAATACCGCATTGATGGCCCCGTCATTATCGGTGATGCGTTTCAGGATGGAAGGATTGCCGGGATCAGCTACATTCCACGACATCATCGAGTAATCAAAACTGCCAGACAGTATGGTCTGGCCATCAGGACTATTACTCAACGCCTTAACCGGTCCGCCGTGACCCTTGAGGTCTCCAAATCCCGCCGCGATCGGCTCAGCGGTTTTCTGTGCTTGCGTGCCTTGAGCATAGGCCGGTAATTGCAAAAACAAACAACTCAGCAGCATCGCAAGTACGCGCAATTGGCCTGCTCTTATGCGTTTTGACTTGAAGCGAACCTGCATGGATTTACCAACACTGGCACCTGCCGATACCTATTCGGCAGGATGATGAAGTGCACCGGTTTTAACAGATGATGACTTGCTCTTCTGTTCCATTTCCTCAACCCAGAGGTTGTGATGCTCACGTGCCCAGTTGGTATCAACCTCACCTGAACCCATGGCATCAAAGGCGCCTTCCATGCCCACAGAACCGATATAAATGTGCGCAATGATGATCACTATAAAGGCAACACCAACAATGCCATGCCATATCTGGTTGAGCTGTTGCTCCTGGATGGGCGCCAGATCTGTTGGCAGATTGAATCCAACCGCATTCAACAAGCCAAATGTCTTGGCCATGAAGGCCGTTTCAAACGGGAACATCAAAGCTATGCCGGAAAGGGACACGGAAATGGTGAGCAGTGTCACCAGCCAGAACAGGATTTTCTGACCTGCATTAAACTTGCGTGCATCAGGGTGTACGCCTTTCGAGAACATGCCGCCACCTTTCAGCAGCCACTTCAGGTCAACCATGGTCGGGATATTGTGCGAAACCCACATCACAAAGGCAATCGCCACACCAGCCATGAAGGCAAATGCCAGATAATTGTGGGCGTACTTGCCCATCAAGGTGATCCAGGAGAAAGCTTCCTTGCCGATAACTGGCAGAATGATATGGCGTCCGAACAGCATGTTCAAACCCGAGAGAGCGAGAATGATGAAGGAGCCAGCCATCAGCCAGTGACCAAAACGCTCAATAGAATTAAATCGCTCAATGGTTACGCCAGACATGCCGTGATCAATCTTTATCCTGCCGCGCAAGACAAAATAAACAGACAGCAGCAAGATCATGCCAAGCAGACCATAGGCAGAATATGTTGTCAGCGGACCATTGCGGAATGCCCTGTAGTTTTCTCCTTCAGACTGGATCAACATGGCTGCATTCTTGTCAGGGATCGACACATTGCCACTCGTACCCTTGCGGATGGCTTGCCACATCATGCTGTCATCCACCTTGCCCTGGGCTTCGGTCTGGACATCCGGGTTGGCGATCTGGGCATTCTCGGGCGGGCGCACAGACTGGGCATTTGTGGATGAAACCGGCAGCACGCTGGCCAACATGACCAGTGCAAACATGGCAGCACAAATCATCCGAAGCGTGTTTGTCCTTGAATTTTGTCTCGTCATAATGTTGATCCCCTATCCTGCCCTGTTGCTTGAGGGTTTATCTGTTTGTTTCCAGCCAGCCAAGGCCGGTGCCACTTTAAAATCGCTATATTCCGCCGCCGCGTTGAATGTGCGTACGCTGACGCAGGGCTTCAGTTTGCTCATCACTGAGTTTTTCCACCTCTGCGCCAGGATAGACACCCTTTTCGGGGGTGTAATCTTTACCCGTAATGATGTCCTTACAGCCGGCAAGCGCCACCAAGGCGATCGCTAATGCTGCAAGGCGAAATAGTTTTGATGTCATTTGCATCAACCAATCATAAATCACTGTCAAAAAGAGCCAAAGTTGAATGAGGGTGGCAATGACTTGCCACCCCGCTTCAAATTACGGAGACAGATGTGAACAACATGATCACATCTGTCTGATTTTCATGATCAGGAACCTGAGCCAGGATAGGCCTTGCCCCAACCC
>JBAUGO010000085.1:0-8540 GCA_049679775.1 Anderseniella sp. | reverse complement strand
CAGTTTCAGTGTGCCGACAAGTGATCTGACCTGATTATGCAGAAACGATCGTGCCGATGCCCTGATCACCACATCTGCCCCATCTCGAGCAACATCAAGTCGATCCAGTGTCTTGACGGGAGATTTTGACTGACACTGGCTGGAGCGAAATGTTGTGAAATCGTGCAGTCCTGTCAGTGTTTGTGCAGCCTCATGCATGGCTGTTACATCCAGAGCAAAAGGTACCCACCAGACGCGGTGGCGATCCAAAGCGGGTGGTGTCCTGCTGGCCCTGATGCGATACTCATAGTGACGTGCAATTGCTGAAAACCGCGCATGAAATTCTTCATCCACCTGGCTTATATCAAACACACTGATGGGCTCCGGTCGCACTTGCGCATTGATCGCCGCCATGAGTTTTTCAGGTTGCCAGGACTTGTCCAGATCAACATGTGCAACCTGACCCAGTGCGTGAACACCGGAATCCGTTCGACCAGCACCATGCACTGTTACCGGGTCTTGGCCCAACCGAGCAATTGCCTCTTCAAGCATCCCTTGAACAGACGGTTGCCCGTCTTGTCTTTGCCAACCTGAAAACGATGAGCCGTCATATTCAATTGTCATGCGATAACGCGGCATATCCTTAGCCCACCTTCGAGCCGATTACTGGTTTTAGCCCGTTGAGGAAGGTGGCAAGGTCCATAACAGAGCGGCCTTCACGCTGCATACGGACAGGCCTGATCGCACCTTGGCGGCAACCTATTGCCAGCCTGTCATCCAGCACAGTTCCAGGCTCTCCCGTCATGTCAGGTTCCAACGCAACCTGAAGCAGTTTAACCCGCACCGCTTTGTCATCACCTTCAAGCAGACACCATGCTCCAGGAAACGGTGATAGCCCATGTATATGACGCAACACCTGATGCGCGGGCCTATCAAAATTGACATGCGCTTCTTCCTTTGAAATTTTTTCGGCGTAGGTCACGCCCTCTTTTGCCTGAGCATGACCTGTCAGTCGTTCACCACGAGCAAGCCTTGCAAGGGTGACACTCATCAACTGTGCACCCATATGGGCAAGTTCATCATGCAGGCTTGCTGCCGTGCTTTCATTATTGATGGGAAGGTGTTGCTCCAGAACAACCGGCCCTGTATCAAGCCCGACCTCCATTTGCATGATCGCAATTCCTGTCTCGTCATCACCTGACATGATGGCGCGTTGAATGGGGGCCGCACCACGCCAGCGTGGCAAGAGCGATGCGTGTACATTCAGGCAACCATGCTTAGGTAGCAACAACACTTCGCGCGGCAGAATGAGACCATAGGCCACCACCACGATTACATCCGGCTTGAGAGCCTCAAGACGGGCATGCTCGTCTGCGCTCTTGAGCGACAAGGGGGTGTGCACATCAATCCCGCAGGTTTGGGCAAACGTGTGAACAGGCGTGTTCTTTTGTTCAAGCCCGCGTCTGCCCGCTGGTCGTGGGGGTTGGGTGTAGACCGTCACCACTTGATGCCCATCATCGACAATTTGCTGGAGCGTGTGCACCGCAAAGTCCGGTGTGCCCATGAATATGACGCGCAAACTCACACGCTTTCCCGCGCTTGCCTGGCAAGCTTGGTGAACTTTCGCACTACCCGGTCCCGCTTGAGCCGCGACAGATAATCAATGAACAAGATACCGTTCAAGTGGTCGATTTCGTGTTGCAGGACGGTGGCCATCAGCCCGTCGAATTTTTCTTCCCTCTGCTGGCCCTTGCGATCCAGATACTTCAGACGGACTTCAGCTGGGCGTTCGATAGTGTCAAATACATCTGGTATCGACAAACAGCCCTCTTCATATTCCGACAGCTCCTCACTCGACCATACGATCTCGGGATTGATGAATGTGCAGGGTGATTTCGGTTGATCGTCTCTTGCCAAATCCACCACCAGAAGCCTGCGAGGAATAGCTATCTGTACCGCAGCAAGACCAATCCCTGGCGCATTGTACATGGTTTCCAGCATGTCATCCACGAGCTTGTTCAACTCATCATCTACCCGGTCCACCGGAGCAGACACTTGCTTTAGAACAGGGTCAGGGATCTTGATAATTTCACGGATGGCCATGGCCAGAGTTTCCGGTTGTTTGGTTGCTTGCACATATTCAGATAAGCAATCATCTGCTTGCGGTCAACGCGTGAGTCCAGACCCTAATCATTCAGCCTTTGCGCAACCAGTCAGACAGCCGTTCAAGCGCCTCATCGAGACTTGTCTCGTCACGCAGATAGCACATGCGCAAGAAGCCTTCCCCCCCTGGTCCGAATGTACCGCCGGGCGCGAGGCCAACATTGGCCTCATCGATAATCTTTAAAGTGGCAGCAAGGCTGTCGGTCATGCCATCAATCCTGAAAAAGCTGTAAAAGGCTCCCTTGGGGTTTTCAAAGCTGACATTATTGAACCGACCCAACGCATCAGCCACCCTGGCCCGACATCTTGATGCCATATCAAGCTGCATTTGCATGAACTCTTCACCATGCTCCAAAGCAGCCAGCGCGCCCTTCTGCATGAACGCTGCAGTGCCTGAAGAATTGTACTGGATGATGCGCTCAAGGGCCTGTCCCAACGCCACAGGCGCTTGTATCCAGCCGATGCGCCAGCCTGTCATTGCCCAGTTTTTTGAAAATGTATTTATGTAAATGACCTGTTCATCAGGCTCGCATACATCCATGAACGACGGAGACCTGCCTGTTACCTTGCCGTCATCATCATAGTGAAACCGGGCATAAACCTCATCAGCAATAATCCAGATACCCGCTTCTCTTGCCATATCGCGAATAGCTACAAGGTCGCTCATGGACGCAACCCAACCTATCGGGTTGGACGGTGAAATGAGGCAAATTGCTTTGGTTGCAGGGCCAATTGAGCCGCGCATCTTGTCCAGGTCTAGCGACCAGCTGCGATTTTCATACAACATTGGAACAAACACCGGCTTTGCCCCCATCATGCGCATGGGGCCGGGAAAATTAGGCCAGGCAGGAGAGGGGATGACAACTTCGTCACCCTTGTCCAGTAACAGCTGCAGCACAATCTGAATGGCCTGCATGCCACCACCGGTCACAAAAAACCGTTCATGCGAAAAGGGACCGGGCCAATACCTGTCGTGATAGGCCGCAAGCGCGTTGCGCAATTCAGGAATACCGCGTTGCCAGGTGTAAAAGGTATCTCCGTCAAATAACGACTTTGACGCGGCCTCGCAAATGAAGTCGGGTGTTTTCAAGGGGCCTTCACCTGTCCATAGCGGTATCAGTCCCTTGCGACCAAAGCCATGGTTCACCGCTCGCAGGATGCCACTGTCAGGTTCATCACGCTGTGTCTTTTTGATGCTGGCGATAAGCCTGTCAGCGTCTTTTAATGTCATGACCTCATCTTCCATCCAGTATTCAGTGCCAGATAATCACCTATTTGAGCTAGCTGATTTTGGCAAACAAAACCCGCACTGGGGATGTTCCAGTGCGGGTCAGCATTGCCTTGTACCGGACACCAGGCCCGGTGATTTTATATTATTTCTTCAACAGATCGCGAATCTGCGTAAGCAGCACGACATCTTCTGCTGGTGCAGCCGGGGCTTCCTCAGCCTGCTTCTGCATCTTGTTGGCAGCACGTACGATCATGAACAAAATGAAAGCAATGATCAGGAAGTTCACGACAGCAGTGATAAAGTTGCCATAGGCCAGAACAGCGCCTTGTTCCTTCGCAGCAGCAAGTGTTCCTGCTGTGACGCCTTCAGCCAGTGGTGCAAACAGATTTGAGAAATCAACACCGCCCGTGATCGCACCAACGATTGGCATGACAATATCGTCAACCAGCGAACTGACGATCAGACCAAACGCACCCGCGATGATGACACCTACCGCGAGATCAAGGACATTGCCCTTGAACGCAAACGCTTTAAATTCATTCCACATATAACTTGTCCCCTCTTTTGATTAGCCTTGCTTGCTATAAGCAAGAAACAACTTGAATCCCGAAGTAATGGTACAACCATGGCTTCAGCGAAAATCAAAATAGCTGGATCAAGATCAAATACAACCACAATTTGCAATCTGGTTATCCAGATGAACAATTGAACCAGCGTGGTTCCATGATAGTGTGGGTGTACTGTGGCGCGATCAAAAATTCCGTGACTGCGCAAGGTTGGGTGAGAGATGCTTTCAACGTGGGGAGTCATTCTTGTTGCCTTGGGGTATGTTGGCGTCCTTTTTGCCATCGCAACCTACGGTGACAGATACGCATCGGGCATGCGCAGTGGTGCTGCACGACCGTATGTGTATGCACTTTCGCTTGCTGTTTATTGTACCTCATGGACATTTTACGGCAGCGTTGGGCTTGCCTCTACTTCGGGCTTTGAATTCCTCCCGATCTATCTTGGCCCCATACTTCTGATCGGATTTGGTTGGCCATTGATCAGGCGCATTGTTGCGCTGTCCAAATCACAAAACATCACTTCGATCGCCGATTTCCTGTCTGCACGTTATGGCAAGAACCAGTTGCTTGGAGGTATTGCCGCATTCATCGCAGTGATTGCCGTGATTCCGTATATTTCGCTACAGCTCAAGGCAGTATCACTATCACTGAATGCTCTTGCACCATTGGGCGTTGATACAGGAAGCCTTGATACGGGGTTCGGCAACATGCCGATGTTTGTCGCTGTTTCAATGGCGATTTTTGCCATGCTGTTTGGTACGCGCCATGCTGATGCAACAGAGCATCAAAACGGTTTGATTCTGTCGGTTGCAGCAGAAAGCGTGGTCAAGCTGATCGCGTTCATTGTGGTTGGTGTTTTCATCACCTTTTTCATGATGGATGGTCCTTCGGAACTGATGGACAATATGGCAAGCCTGCCGGAGGTGAATTCCCTTTTTTCCGCGCCATTGGATATGGGGCGGTTCACCACCATGACATTTCTTGCCATTTGCGCCGTGATCCTTCTGCCAAGGCAATTCCATGTTGCTGTGGTGGAAAACACCTCATTGGATGATGTGCGCAAGGCAGCCTGGATGTTTCCGCTTTATCTGGTTGCCATAAACATCTTCGTCGTACCGATTGCCATAGCTGGCCTTATCATGTTTCAGGGCCAAAGCGTTGACGCTGATACTTTTGTTCTGGCGCTGCCAGTTGCTGACGGGCAAGCCCTGATTGCCATGCTGGCTTTTATCGGCGGGCTATCTGCAGCTACTGCCATGGTGATTGTGGAAACCATTGCGCTCTCCATCATGGTTTGTAATTCGATTGTTGTGCCCCTGATGCTTCATCACAGTCGACGCGGCATGTGGCACGGTGACATGACACGCCGTATTCTCCAGATCAGGCGTGCCGCCATTGCCAGCATTATCGTACTTGCCTACTCGTATTATCTCCTGATTGGTAATTTTGCAGCACTGGCCCAAACCGGATTGATTTCGTTTGCTGCTGTTGCCCAGTTTGCCCCTGCCTTCTTCATTGGGCTCATTTGGGCGCGAGGTAATGCGCGTGGCGCCATGGCAGGTCTCGTTACCGGTTTTGCCGTATGGGCCTATACTTTGTTGACCCCCCTGCTTGTTGATGCAGGCTGGATGTCAGCACAGATTCTGAGTTCGGGGCCATTTGGTATTGAAGCGCTTCGTCCACAACACCTGTTTGGCAGTACCCTGGATCCACTGACACACGGGGTGCTGTGGTCAATCCTGATCAATAGCGCTGTATATTTCAGTGTTTCACTTGCAAGCTCGGTTGGTTCTCTTGAGCGGATGCAAGCACATGCGTTCGTGCCAAATGCACAATTTGCCATTGTTCCGACCCTTGGTCCGCCCCAGTCTTCGGTTACCATCAAACAGCTGCAGGAAACGGTTGAGCGTTATCTTGGTGCACACCGAGCTGAACGGTCGTTTATCGAACAAGGATTAACTCGCCAGACCAGTTTCGCACCCAATGATATAGCCGATCAGGAAACAGTGCGGTTTGCTGAAAAACTACTGGCCAGCGCCATTGGCACCGCATCCGCACGCGTTGTCATGGCGCTTTTGTTGCAACGTGATGCAGGTCATTCCAAAGGGGCAATGCGCCTGCTTGATGATGCTTCTGATGCCATTTCTTATAACCGTGACCTGCTGCAATCAGCCATTGACCATGTAGAGCAGGGTATTGGTGTGTTTGATCATGACTTGTCACTTGTTTGCTGGAACACCCAGTTTCGCAATCTTCTGAACTTGCCGCAGGAGTTTGGCCGCGTTGGTGTGCCACTTGGCGATCTCGTCGAACATCTTCACAAGCATTTTACGAGCGATGGTGTTCCTGCGACAGCAAGCGCAACTCAGCTTTTGAGGCGGATTGCCATGAACAGGGAGCCGTTTCATCTGCGCAGTAAAACAGACAGTCTGGTGCTTGAAGTCCGTAACAATTCAATGCCGGATGAAGGCAAGGTTGTCACCTTCGCCGACATAACCGAGCGCGTTCATGCCGCTGAAGCACTTGAACAAAGAGTGCAGGAGCGAACCATTGAGTTGACAACTTTGAACGCTCAGCTGGAAAAGGCCAGAGCTCTTGCCGTTGAAACCAATGCCAGCAAGACCAGGTTTATTGCTGCTGCCTCGCACGACATCCTGCAACCACTGAATGCTGCCAGGCTTTTCACGTCTTCACTTATCGACAGAACCAAGGCTTCACCGGATGGCAAACTGGTCCAGAATGTTGAGCAGTCGCTCGAGGCGGTTGAAGAAATACTATCTGCCCTGCTCGACATGTCGAGACTGGATGCCGGTGCTATCAAGCCGGATATGTCAACCTTTAACATCAATGATATTCTTACCCAGCTGCTTACGGAATTTTCGGTAGCGGCTGAAGAAAAAGACCTGCAGCTGACAATTGTGCCATGCAACAAACATGTATATTCGGACCGGCGTCTGATCCGCCGCATCTTGCAAAATCTTTTGAGCAACGCAATCAAGTATACCTCAAAAGGTCGCGTCCTGATGGGATGCCGGATCAGAAATGGTCATGTTTGCGTTGAGGTTCATGATACAGGGCCCGGCATACCTGATGACAAGAAGCAGTTGGTATTTGAAGAGTTTGAGCGCCTTGATACGGCAGGGTCGCAAATCCAGGGACTTGGACTTGGGTTATCCATTGTAGAGCGCATGGCGCGTGTTCTTGAACATCCCTTGAGCCTGCAGTCCTCCGATGGTTCTGGCTGTGTTTTCAGGCTGGACTTGCCAATTGCAAGTGGCAGCGATGTCATGATTGAACCGGTGGTCACGCATCCTTCTCATGTCCAGGTTAACCTTGCCGGGCTTCACGTTCTGGTAGTGGACAACGAAATGCCGATAATTGAAGGTATGACAACTTTGCTTGAAGGCTGGGGGTGCAAGGTCATGTCCGCCTCCTCAGCCAGCATGGTCAGGCAACTGTTTGAAGACAGAACGCCTCCCAGGTTCGATGTGGTCTTGATGGACTATCATCTGGGCAAAGACAATGGCATGGATTTGTTGATGGAGCTGCGTCGCGATCTGGCAACTCATCCATTTGCAGCAGCACTCATCACGGCGGAAAGATCAGCCAGTGTACAAAAGCAAGCCGAGAATGCAGGCATTACCTATCTTAAAAAACCGGTTCGTCCTGCGGTGCTCAGAAACGTATTGATGATGTCGCGTCATCAGACAAGCCAGGCAGCAGAATAGTCCCGATCAAATGCTGTCATCAAGCTCCTCATCCATTCTGGAAGCCGCGATAACAGCTTGCGTTCGACTGTCAACCTGCAGCTTCTGAAGCACTGCAGACACATGCGCCTTGATAGTTGCCTCCGATACTGACAGCTCATAAGCAATTTGCTTGTTCAACATCCCCTCCCGAAGCATCATCAAAACCCGCGTCTGCTGAGGCGTCAGGGTAGCCAGGCGCTGAGCAAGGTTGTCATCCTCGTTTGGTTCGGTCAGGTCGACACCTTCAGGTAGCCAGACATTTCCCTGCAATACAGTCTGCACAGCCCGTTGCATATCAGGCACACTAGCTGATTTTGGTATAAAGCCCGATGCACCCAGCCTGATAGCGCGAGTTATAACGCTTGTCTCCTCGGTGCCCGAAACGACAACAACTGGAACAAGCGGAAATTGCGAGCGCAACAGCATTAGTCCGGAATAACCTTGAACCCCCGGCATTTTAAGATCGAGTAGAACAAGGTCGACATCGTCAACCCGTTCAAGAATATCAACAGTCTGCGCCAATGTTCCCGCAGTATCAAAAACGCAAGCAGGTAATGCGTCACCCACTGCCAGGCGCAAAGCATCGCGAAACAGGGGATGATCGTCGGCTATCACGATGCGGTATGGCAACAGACGTCTCCCTGCTTCAACTGAAAATCGCCATGGCGATCATGCCAGTTAAATAAATATTTCAGCAGCCAGTGTTGCAAGTAAGAGAGGCGCAACAAAGTAAAAAATGCAAATTTGCACAAAAACCCGGCAAAGGGATATGTTTTTTGCATTCACCGTCTCCCGACGGTTCAACACATGGCCTCATTATTGCCTAGGTTTGGCCCATCTGTGGTCTCTAAT
>JBAUGO010000084.1:0-2102 GCA_049679775.1 Anderseniella sp. | reverse complement strand
GCACGGCCGCGCGCGTTCGCGCCGATGGATCACTGGTGTGCAAGGATGCGACTGGCTCTATTCATAAAATGGGCGCTCATGTCATGGGTGCAGAGGCCTGCAATGGCTGGACCTTCTGGCATTTTCGCCGGGGCGGGAAGATGATCTCGATTGATGTACTGCGGCAGAAGGTGCGCTCGGAGATGAAGGGCATCTAGCGCTTTCGGGTCAATGCCTGCGGGCCCAGCATGGCCGCAACCACTTTCTTCATGGCTGTGGGAAGAGCTTCCCTGGCAAGTTGATCACGCGCTATCCAACGCCAGTCTGAGTCGGACTTTGGATGATCATCAAACCGAGCGTTGGTTTCCAGCACGTCAAGCAACAGATGAAAATGCGTGAAAGTATGCTCTATGCGTTTGCCTGTTTCGCGCCAGGTTGCATTATAAGGTGGCATCTGCTGGAAGGCTTCCTTGCTGTCCCAACCGGTTGAGGGAAACTCCAGCATGCCACCAAGCAGACCCTTTTCCTGACGCCTCCGCATCAAGAGTGCGCCATCAGCTCTTTCGACCCAGAACACCTTCGCCTGACGGATCGGGCGTTCCCTGGCGCGAACCTTTAGCGGCAAGGTCTCGGCAATGCCCAGGCTGCGAGCCTTGCATTCATCGCCCCACGGACAAATGAGGCAGTCGGGCTTTCTCGGTGTGCATAGAGTAGCCCCCAGGTCCATGAGAGCTTGCGCAAAATCACCGGGCCTATCAATCGGCACCAGGTCATTCGTATGTGATCTTATTTGTGGCTTGGAACCAGGTAATGGATCCGTGATGGCATACATGCGTGAAATCACCCGTTCCACATTTCCGTCCACGGCTGCGGCAGGTTGATTGAACGCAATCGCAGCGATTGCGGCGGCCGTGTAGGGTCCAATGCCAGGCAAGGCCAAAAGTCCTGCCTCTGTGTCGGGAAACCTGCCGTCGAAATCATCTACAACTGCCTTTGCGCAGGCGTGCAGGTTTCTGGCGCGTGCATAATATCCAAGCCCTGCCCATTCACGCAGCACATCATCAAGGTGTGCTGCTGCTAGTGCCTCGACAGTGGGCCAGCGATAGGTAAAGGTGAGAAAATATTTGCCGACTGTTGCCACTGTCGTCTGCTGAAGCATGATTTCAGATAACCAAACCTTATAAGGATCGGCACAAACACCAGGCTTGGCTCTCCACGGCAACGAGCGGGCATGTTGGTCATACCAATCAAGCAAACGACTTGCGCGAGACATCCAGTTTCCACCATAGTTTTTTAGTATTAACTTCCGGCAACATAACGCACATGTGATGCCTAAAGCCGATACCTAAGCTATCATTCAGGTCCAGTTCAGGAAAACAACTGTAAAAGTTCAACCCATGAAAAGTCTCGATACTCATTTTCGGCGCATAGCTCGCCCGGCCTTTGAGCACTACGGTTTTGCTCAAGGCGAGCTTGTTGCTCAATGGTCAGCTATAGTGGGTGAGGATATTGCATCAAGGTGCTCACCGGAACGTCTTGCCTGGCCAAAAGGACGCGACACGTCACATCGCCATGCAGAGGCGGCCACTTTGACCATAAGGGCTGATCATGGCACAGGCCTGGCGCTGAGTTATGAAACCGACACACTGATTGAGAAGATAAACTCGTTTTTTGGCTACAACGCCATTTCAACAATCAAGATCACCCAAACGAACAGAGCCAAAAAGCAACTCAGCACTCCTGAAGCTGCGATTGCCACCCCTGACATCGTCCACACCGTTGATGTCAAAACAAGCACAATAGAAAACGAAAACCTCAAGGCCGCGCTGGCCAGACTAGGTCAAGGAGCCCTTGCACACGCAGCGTCCGGCAAAAAATCTGTATGAAAACTGCTTAGGGCAGAATCAATAAAGTTCTCCACAGGCTTCAATTCAATCTCGCCATTACCAACAACATCTAGTAGGTACATCTCATCATGAAACTAAATCGACGCACATTTGGGAAAACCCTGGCCACATCAGCTCTGGTGGCAACTGCCTCAGCCATGCTGCCTGTGACCGCCTTTGCGTTTACTGCCGACGAACTGCATGCAGCGCCCGCAATAGGTGACAGGACACTTGGTG
>JBAUGO010000083.1:0-3551 GCA_049679775.1 Anderseniella sp. | reverse complement strand
CGCCATCATCATAAGCTCCGAAAACCGTCGTCCTGGACATGATGCGCACACCAAGACCGGTAAGCGTTTCAAGCATGTCAGCTGCCCACACATCCCCGGGCTTGCCGTCAATTTGCTCGCGCTCCTTCAACAACGACCCACCGCACAGGGTATTTTCGTCGGCCAGTATCACCGATGCACCACCGCGTGCTGCTGTCAGCGCTGCCATCAGGCCGGCCGGACCTGAGCCCACAACAAGCACATCACAATGGGCATACCCTTTTTCATAACGGTCAGGATCTGCCTCGTGGCTCAAGCGACCAAGCCCGGCTGCGCGCCGGATGATCGGTTCGTAAATGGTTTCCCAAAACCGCTTCGGCCACATGAAGGTCTTGTAGTAAAAGCCTGCCACAAACAAGGATGAGGCAATCGAGTTGATCGCGCCAATGTCTCGCTCCAGTGACGGCCAGCAGTTCTGGCTTCTTGAAACCAACCCGTCATAAAGCTCCTGCATGGTGGCGCGCGTATTCGGCTCCTGCCTGCCGCCAACACCAATTTCCATCAGGGCATTTGGCTCTGCGGCACCACATGTCACCACGGAGCGAGGCCGGTGATACTTGAATGAACGCCCCATCAGCAATTGACCGTTGGCAAGCAGGGCCGAAGCAAGCGTATCGCCAGGATGACCGGTCATTGTACGACCATCAAAGCTGAAATCGAGAGTGATGTTGCGGTCTATCAGCCCGCCGGACTTCAAACGGAATGATGTCACTTCACTGCCCTCCGCTTGGTCTTGACCTGGAGCTTTGCTGGTACCGAGGCTGGTTTCCATGTTCTGGCAGGACTGACCTTGAAGACCTCGTGGGTGACGGTATCGCGCTCAACCACAATCCATTGCCTGCATCCACCCGTGTGGTGCCAGTGTTCGGCCATGCGCCCGCGCACGTTTTCGCGGATGTGCACATAGTCATGCCAGCGATCCATTGTACCGGGGCCAATTTCTTCAGGTCGCAGCTTGGAGGCATCGCCCCTGATGTAGAACTCGTCCGTTGTGCGCTGGCCGCAATAGGGACAATTTATAAGTGAAGCCATTTGTCTTGTCCTTGCTAGTGCAGGTTGGCCTGCGCGCCATGGGCGGTTTCATCCATCACATAACCCCGCTTGAAGCGATCAAGCCGCATGGCAGCGTTCAGTTCATGTGGGGCATCATTGGCAATCGTGTGGGCAAAGCACCAACCCGAAGCCGGAGTCGCCTTGAAGCCGCCATAACACCATCCGGCATTGAGATAGAGATTGTCGATATGGGTCTTGTCTATGATGGGCGACCCATCCATGGACATGTCCATGATCCCACCCCAGGAGCGCAGAACGCGCGAGCGGGACAGCGACGGTATCATGGCGAGGCCTGCCTCGACAACGTGCTCGACCATTGGCAAGTTGCCGCGTTGGGCATAGGAATTGTAACCGTCAATGTCGCCCCCGAAGACAAGTCCGCCCTTGTCTGATTGCGAGATATAGAAATGCCCAACACCAAAGGTCACAACATTATCGATCCAGGGCTTGATGCCTTCTGACACGAATGCCTGCAGGACATGACTGTCAATCGGCAGGTCAAGGCCGGCCATTTTAGCCACTGTTGTTGAGTTTCCTGCTGCGGCCAGTCCGAGCTTCTTGCACCCGATGAAGCCCTTGCTGGTTTCAACGCCAACAACACGGCCCTTCTCGCGCTTGATGCCAGTGACTTCACAATGCTGGATGATGTCCACACCGCGCATATCAGCACCGCGTGCAAAACCCCAGGCGACCGCATCATGGCGCACTGTACCACCGCGACGTTGCAGCAGCCCACCCATGATCGGGAAGCGACCATTTTCGTGGTTCAGGAATGGCAATTTGGCGCGCAAGTCATGTTTGTCGAGGATTTCAGCATCGACGCCGTGCATCCGCATGGCATTGCCGCGTCGCACATAGGCATCGCGCTGACCATCAGAGTGAAACAGATTGATCACGCCACGCTGGGACACCATGGCATTGAAGTTGAAGTCCTGCTCCAAACCTTCCCAAAGCTGCAGCGATTTTTCATAAAATGGATTGTTGCCAGGCAATAAATAATTGGACCTGATGATTGTGGTATTGCGGCCAATGTTGCCACCACCCAGATAGCCTTTTTCCAGAACGGCTACATTGGTGATGCCGTGCACCTTGGCCAGATAGTAGGCCGTTGCCAGCCCGTGACCACCGCCACCAACAATGATGACATCATACTCGGGCTTTGGATCAGGCGAGCGCCATGCCGGTTGCCAGTTCTTGTGGCTGGACAAGGCATTGCGGGCCAGCGAAAAAATTGAATACTTCATGCGTGCAAGGTCCAATTGCTGATTGATGCCATACTATATGTGCGACACTTGCAAAAACTGTTGTCTTAATGAGCCGTACATTTTACTGTCAGGGACATGATCCCATCTCAACCACCCCCTGCCAAGGTATTCGCCTTTCTCCTCATTGATGGTTTTGCGTTGATGTCTTTTGCCTCATCGGTAGAGCCATTGCGCGCAGCCAACAATATTGCAGGCCGTGAGATCTACAAGATTATTTGCGTTTCTGTTGACGGAAAGGCGGCAACGTCTTCGGTTGGTTCACAAATGCCGTGCCAGGCCAAGGTGGGAGATGCGATCGAGGCAGACACTTTGCTGGTTTGCAATGGTGGCAGGCCATGGTCGTTCACCGACAAGAAGACGTTTGCATGGATCAGGCTTTTGTCGCGGAAAGGTGTACGCATCGGAGGTGTTTCGGGAGGACCATATGTGCTGGCTCGGGCCGGCATCATGGAGGGTCGCCACATGACCATTCACTGGGAACATGCACCAGCTCTGTCGGAAGAGTTTCCCGACCTCTTGTTGACGCGATCGCGCTATATCATTGACCGCGACCGGTTGACCTGTGCTGGCGGCATTGCAGCGCTCGACATGATGCATGCGATTATTGCCGAAGAACACGGCAAGGCTTTTGCAACAGAGGTCAGCGACTGGTTCCTGCATCGTGATGTTGCACTTGCAACCTCGCCTCAACGTGCCTCACTGACGCAGCGCTATGGCATTCATCGGCAAGATATCATTTATGCGCTGGAGTTGATGGAGAGCAACATTGCCACCCCGCTCGAGCGCAAAACAATTGCCAAACGGGTTGGACTATCAACCAGGCAGCTTGATCGTCTGTTCGGGTCCTTGTTGGGAGCGAGCTTTGCTGATCATTACAGGCTGTTGCGGCTGGAACGCGCGCGCAATCTGTTGATGCAAAGTGCGCTGCCAATTACAGAGGTGGCGCTGGCGTGCGGCTTTGCCAATGCCAGTCATTTTTCACGCGCTTATTCGGCAGCTTTCAAGATACCGCCACGACGCGACAGGGTTGAGACAAGCCGACTAATAGCGACTCCGGTGGATCGCATGATCACAAACAGAATCCGGCGGTCACGCGGGGCTTGAGCCTTAAATCAGCTGCCGTCAGTACCCCTGATTGCGCGTTGCCTTGCCCCGAGGGTCGCCAACGCGACTTGCATCTATGTAGCATCGGGC
>JBAUGO010000082.1:0-3498 GCA_049679775.1 Anderseniella sp. | reverse complement strand
CGCTTCCTCCAGCACCCGAAAGGCAGCGTCAACTATCCGCTCCAAAGCGTCCTGATCCAAAAGCTCAATAGCAGGCAAGGGATTGCGAAATTGGCCGATTGGCTTGGGAAGCTGTCCTGAAGAGCGGTCCGGCCTGTCTGGTCCACCTCGTGCGCGCCGTCTACCCACCATAGCGAAACCTCTACTTGATTAAGCATACCATGCTAGAACATCCATGATCGACAACTTGATCGTGGCAGACACATTATTGCAAAGCAGGGACAGTCATTGACATTAGACTCATACCCGGTTGAAACATAATATTCTCTCTAAACTCTTTTCCAGCGACACACATGAGCAAGCAACCCAGACTGACCCATCTCAGGCAACTTGAAGCTGAAAGCATCCACATCATGCGAGAGGTGGCCGCGCAATGCGAAAACCCTGTGATGCTGTATTCCATTGGCAAGGATTCAGCCGTTATGCTGCATCTGGCCCTCAAGGCGTTCTACCCGGCAAAACCACCATTCCCACTGCTGCATGTGGACACAACATGGAAATTCCGCGAGATGATCATGTTTCGCGACAAGCTGGCCAAGGAACTTGGATGGGAACTGATTGTCCACATCAATCAGGATGGGATTGAAAAAAATATCAACCCTTTTACGGCGGGATCTGCACGCCATACCGAAGTCATGAAAACTGAAGCCTTGAAACAGGCGCTAGACAAATATCAGTTTGACGCGGCCTTTGGTGGGGCGCGGCGCGATGAAGAAAAGTCTCGCGCTAAGGAACGTATCTTTTCGTTCCGCAACCCGCAACATCGCTGGGATCCTAAGAGCCAACGCCCTGAATTGTGGCGGACCTACAACACACGCATTAACAAGGGCGAGTCCATGCGCGTATTCCCCTTGTCCAACTGGACCGAGCTGGATGTCTGGCAATACATTCGCGATGAGAAAATACCCATAGTGCCATTGTATTTCGCCGCAGAACGCCCCGTTGTGCAGCGAGGATCCGACATCATCATGGTTGATGATGAGCGCATGCCACTGCTTGAAGGTGAAACGCCTGAAATGAAACTTGTGCGCTTTCGCACACTCGGCTGCTATCCGCTGACCGGAGCAACCCTGTCCAGTGCTGATACACTGGAAGCCATTATCGCTGAAATGCTGGTCACTACCACGTCAGAGCGCGCCGGTCGGGTTATTGATCACGACCAGTCTGCGTCGATGGAAAAGAAAAAGCAGGAGGGATATTTCTGATGCATTCTCCTGATTTAACGGCCGATAACATAGCTGAATACCTTGCGGAACAATCTGCCAAGGACATGCTCCGCTTCATCACATGCGGTTCAGTTGACGATGGAAAATCCACGTTGATCGGACGGCTGCTCTATGAATCCAAGATGATCTTTGATGACCAGCTCACAGCTCTTGAGGCAGACTCAAAGCGTGTTGGCACACAAGGTGGCAATATCGACTTTGCATTGCTCGTGGACGGCTTGGCGGCTGAGCGCGAGCAAGGCATTACCATTGATGTTGCCTACAGAGCCTTCACCACTCCGAAGCGGAAATTCATTGTCGCTGACACGCCAGGCCACGAACAATATACCCGCAACATGGCGACAGGTGCATCCACCGCAGATGTGGCCGTGTTACTTGTTGATGCGACCAAGGGCATTCTGACACAAACACGCAGACACTCTTACATCGTCACATTACTGGGAATCAGACATCTGGTACTGGCAGTCAACAAGATGGACCTGGTTGACTATGATGAGGCAACCTACATTGCCATCAAGAACGACTTTGAAAAATTTGCAAACGAAATTGGCGCAGGCGAGGTTACCGCAATCCCCATGTCCGCCCTTGCAGGATGCAACGTCATCGAAGCCGGACCAGAAACACCCTGGTACAAAGGCCCGGGCCTTCTGCAACATCTTGAAAGCATCTCGGTCCAGGAGGTAGAAACTGCAACGCCTTCGCGTATGGTAGTGCAATGGGTTTGCAGACCCGATCGTGACTTTCGAGGTTTTGCAGGCCCCCTTGTCGCAGGCACCATCAAGCCGGGAGACAAGATAAAGGTCTTGCCATCCTCACGAGAAAGTACCATCGCAAGAATCGTCGGTTACCACGGAGACCTGGACCAGGCAGTGTCAGGTCAATCAATTCTGGTTACTTTGAGTGATGAAATTGATGCAAGTCGTGGCAGCGTAATTTGCAGCGCTGACAGTCCGGTTGAAGTAGCCGATCAGTTTGAAGCACGCATCTTGTGGATGGGCGATGAACCGATGTTGCCCGGCAGGCCCTACCTGATAAAGCTGGGAGCACGCAGCGTGCCTGCAAAACTTGCGCAACCCAAATATGAAGTGAACGTCAACACGCTTGAACACACGGCAGCAAAAACACTTCAACTCAACGAGATTGGGATCTGCAATATATCCCTTGATGAGCCGGTACCATTTTCTCCCTATGCCGAGAACCGCGACCTGGGTGGCTTCATAATTATTGACCGGCAAACCAACAACACAGTTGGTCTGGGCCTGATCAACTTCGCGCTTCGACGCGCCAGCAACATTCACTGGCAGGCACTGGATATCAACAAGCGAACCCGCGCATCCACAAAAAGCCAACAACCAACAGTCTTGTGGTTCACCGGATTGTCAGGCTCCGGAAAATCCACAGTGGCAAACATAGTTGAAAAGCGCCTCACAGCCATGGGTCACCATACTTATTTGCTGGACGGGGACAATGTTCGCCATGGCCTGAACAGGGATCTGGGCTTTACTGATGCTGATCGGGTGGAAAACATCCGCCGTGTCTCGGAAGTCTCGAAGCTCATGGCTGATGCCGGTCTGATCGTGCTGGTGTCCTTTATCTCACCTTTCCGTGCCGAACGTCGAATGGCGCGTGACATGCTGGAGCAGGGAGAGTTTGTCGAAGTCCATGTAAATACACCGCTTGAAGTATGCGAGGCGCGTGACGTGAAAGGGCTTTATGCCAAAGCACGTGCCGTGATGATCAAGAATTTCACTGGTATTGATTCTGATTATGAAGCACCCGAAAATGCGGAGATCACCATCAACACGTCCGAGAAATCGCCTGAAATTACGGCAGGTGAAATTATCGAGTACCTGGAAAAGACAGCAAGGTTAAAACCTGCATGACAGACTCTCACGACACTGTATCCCTGACCTGGCTAAATGGCCCGGACATAGATCGACTGGCCATGAGCGATGATGAAATAATCAAGGCCGTGGAAAATGGCTTGCTGGCACAAGGCACAGAAGGTGGAGCTGTCATAGAACCGCGCATTCACCTGACGCCCAACCCCGCCTTCAAGGGGCATTTCAACGTGCTGCGCGGTTATGTGGCCCCTCTTGACCTGGCTGGCGTGAAAATTGTTGGTGATTATGTAGATAATTACAAAAAGGGACTGCCATCGGAAATGGCGCTGCTCAATCTGTTCGACCCTCGAACAGGTATGCCGCGAGCCATTATGGACGCAACCTTGATC
>JBAUGO010000081.1:0-3126 GCA_049679775.1 Anderseniella sp. | reverse complement strand
TCCACAACGGCCAACCCGTCTGACAGTTTCAGTGCGGTTTCGAAACTATCTGCCAGCCGCGTGGCGATGTCGTTGCGCACCACAAGGCGGTCCACCACCACGTCAATGTCGTGCTTGTATTTTTTATCGAGCGTGGGAACGTCGGCAATTTCGTAAAACTGGCCATCAACTTTTACACGCTGGAAGCCCTTCCTCATCAGGTCGGCGAATTCCTTTTTGTACTCGCCCTTGCGTCCGCGAATGATGGGGCTCAGCAGGTAAAGCCGGGCGCCATCTTCAATTTCCATCACCCGATCAACCATCTGCGTCACCGTTTGAGACTGGATTGGCAGACCTGTGGCAGGTGAATAGGCAATGCCAACGCGCGCAAACAGCAAGCGCATATAGTCGTATATTTCGGTCACGGTGCCGACAGTGGAGCGCGGGTTCTTGCTGGTGGTTTTCTGTTCGATGGAGATGGCAGGCGACAGCCCGTCAATCTGGTCGACATCAGGTTTTTGCATCATCTCCAGGAATTGCCGTGCATAAGCCGACAGGCTTTCCACATATCGGCGCTGGCCTTCTGCATAGATTGTGTCAAACGCGAGCGACGATTTTCCGGAGCCTGACAGGCCGGTAAACACGATCAATTTGTCGCGCGGCAGCTCGATGGAGACGTTCTTGAGGTTGTGCTCACGCGCGCCCTGAACGGATATGATGCGTTTGGTTTCGGCCATGGTGACAGTGCTAGATCAAAGAGGGAACGGACGCAACGGGGAGGTTGCAAGGCTCCTGACACTTTACGGCCAAAGGCGTGGAGCGGATTTGGGTTTTCCGTACCAACCAGCATCAAGCTTTACAAACCAGGACCTTCAATGAGTTCACTAAGAACCAGTCTGCAAGCGAGTGTCCGTGTTGAAATCCGGGTTAAAGTACTGTGTAAATTTCTTGACTGCCTCATCGATATCAGTATCTGTAGCCTCGTAGCTTAGATTAAAATAATCGCAAATGATATTTCTATCTTCTTGAGACATGTCTTGAATTGTACATAAAAGAGCAATATCAAATAAATATGCTGCCACGGAGTATCCTTTTTGTCGCGCCTTGATAGATGCTTTAGAAGCAACAATAGCACAATAGCAATGTGTTAAAGCCGATTGAGTACCGTTGTGTTGTATTGACATATGTATTCTTCCTCACTAACTCGCCGTTTTTGGAGTTGATATTTCAAGCTGCGCTTTCTCTCGCAATTTTCATTGTTTTTATGGAGAAATTTATTGCCATTTCAGGTGGCAGGAGTGTCAACGAGGCAACCGGTTTCAAATTCCCTGACTGCCGCACTTCCAAATCACACATTGAAGCGAGTTCTAGAGCCAGGAGTTGAAGTTCCATCAATGCTATGCCCATGCCAACGCACGCTCTTGGTCCACTGCCAAATGGTATGAATGCAGCGCTTGATCGCTGTCTATTAATGTTAAATAATTCGGGAGAATCCCAGTGTTTCTGACTTCTATGGAATGTCCATGGACTGATAATGAAGGAGGTGCCTGATCTAATTATTGTGTCCGCTAGAATAAGGTCTTGATGCGCTTCTCTGGAGAACCACCATGAAGGTGGATATAGCCGCAAAATTTCTTGCACTACCGACATGCTGAGTTTGGCTTGAGGTAGTTTTTTTGGGTCGATTTCGCCCGAATGATCAGAGATTTCTATGGCTTCACATCTCAAGGCTTCAGCCAAAGAGTGATCTTTTGCCATATGGTAAATGAGCCATGCAGCTGCTGAAGCAGTAGTATGATGGCCAGCCAGTAGCAACGTCAGCAATTCATCAGCAAGATCTTCGGCATTTAGATCGAGCCGTTTCAGTGCCGTTTGAGTACTGTCCTCCATCAGTTTTTCACTGGTTCGTTCGACAATTGCTCGCATTGTAAACTTTGCCGCATCTCGTCGTTCCTGCTCCTGCCTCTTTTTCCATGGCAATGGGGGAAGCACTCGAAACATCGAGTTTGCAACATCTTGCTCGATGGTATGAACAGCCGAAACGATGGCTTGATCATCGCCTTTGCTGAGGGCCTCATGACCGAATAGGGCAACGCTTATCATTCTTAGAGCTAATGGCCCCACGACCTTACTGACATCAATTGTGCCACCCTTGATTGCATTGACTGCAAAACTCCTTATGACACCACACATCTGTGGGACGAAGGCATCGGCTGTCCCACGAGCGAGTTGATGATGGATCAGATTGCGCCTTCTCTTGTGTTCGGGGCCGTTTAGAACGAGAGAGCTATTGCCCGTGATTGGACGTAACTTCCTTACAAGCCGTCCTTTTCCGATTTCTTCTTCGGGCCACTTCAGAATTTGCTTGGCAAGACTTATGTCGTTGACCAAATAGTGGGGTTGAAGCCCGATGTTCAAAGGAACGAGTTGCGAGGTGCTGCTTTCTGTTTTGGATAAAATGAACTCAAGCGGGTTACGCTGAAATGCTGGAATGTCTGAAAACCTGTGTCTCATCTGTAAAATGGATCCTTTCTGCCAAATCAAGCAACTTTTGATGTTTGGAATTGCATTGATCTCTCAGGTCTATTTCTCCGGCTACAACCACCATTTTCCTGCCGAATGTGTCAGTTCCAATGCATGCCGGAGGCCCATATCGCTTTGTGCGAATGCCAAGTTTATCAAGGTGTTTCTCGTGCGCTAACGTTGTGAAGGCAACTAATCTATTGGCGGCTTGCAGTCGTGCAAACTTGAACAACAGGGCATATAGAATAAGTCCAGTCGCTCGAGGCGCAATGTCAGGATCAATGCCAAGCCTCGTTATCTCCCAGGAAGTCTTGGTGTCAGGATAGGACCGGTCAATAGCAAGCTCAGGAAACTTTGAACTGGCCAAATATGTTTTGTCGCATTGAATTGCTCTAAACCCTGCCGTGATTTTTCCTCTGTACATCAAAATCAGGTAGTGTGCGTGCTTATTGTCGAACTCATCAAATTCCGAACCATTGCGCTGCCTCAATTTCCATGACAATTTGTCAATGAAAAGTTGCTTACGGAATTTCCCAAACTCAGTATAGGCAAGCGGGTCTGCTGCGCGGGTGAATATCTTGGCTTCATGATTTAGGGCAATGTCAAACAACGATCCGTCCTCCA
>JBAUGO010000080.1:0-5713 GCA_049679775.1 Anderseniella sp. | reverse complement strand
ATAATTCATGGCTACTGGATAAAACAATTTCAGCTTGATGCATGCTATGAAATTGAAGATTGCCTGCCTGATGAATTGGCAGGGTTTGTTTCTAAAATCAGGGCAGGTGAAGTATTGGGATGTAACGTAACCATTCCATACAAGCAGACAATTATTCCGCTTATTGATGCAGTTGATCCGGCTGCTATTGCAACAGGTAGCATCAACACGATTTATCAGAAGGATGGCCAACTGAGAGGAACCTCCACAGATGGTTCAGGATATCTGGCCCATCTATCATCGACATATCCTGATTTTGATATTGCTGATGCATCTATTTTGATCCTTGGCGCCGGCGGAGCAGCCAGAAGCATCATGGCGTCAATAGTAGATGCAGGATGTTTGGATATTCGTGTTGCAAATCGAACACTGCAAAATGCTCAGCAATTGTGTGAACTCAAACCCAGCACTTGCAAGGCAATAGCCTGGTCTGGAATACAAGATATCGTAGGCAATATGGACCTTGTCATCAATACCACCTCACTAGGTCAAAAGGGGCATGATCCGCTGGAATTTCCTGTGACTCAACTGCCAGAGCGGGCAATTGTCAGCGATATAGTTTATGTGCCTCTTGAGACTGAATTATTGAAGTCTGCCCGTTTGTCGGGAAGGCGTACTCTGGATGGTCTTGGCATGTTGTTGCATCAGGCAGTGCCAGGGTTTGAGCTCTGGTTTGGCAAGCGACCGGAGGTGACAGATAAATTGCGCCAGCTTGTTGAAGCGGATCTTGTTAAACATGGGTGACCGGAAAATCAGGAAAATTGCATTAACTGGTTCAATTGCCATGGGCAAATCCACAGTTGCCAACATGATAAGAGATCTTGGCATTCCGGTTTTTGATGCTGATGCAATTGTACATGAAATGTATGAGCCGCAGGGTAAGGCAGTCGAGGAAATCGGACTTGCCTTTCCTGGCGTGGTAATCGATGGCAAGGTGGACAGGCAGGAATTATCAAAGGTAGTGCTTGGCAATCCGGATGAAATCAAAAAACTGGAGCAAATAGTACATCCATTGGTGCGCCAGGCTCAGGATGAATTTCTCGTGGAAACCGCTAAGTCAGGCCATGACATTGTCGTGTTTGATATTCCATTATTATTCGAACAAGACCGTAGCGCTGAATTTGATGTTGTTCTTGTTGTTTCGGCTCCGAATCATATTCAGGAGCAAAGAGCAATAGCCAGACCAGGTATGACCAAGCAAAAATTAAACTCCATTATGGCAAGACAAACTCCAGATAGCGAAAAACGTAAATTGGCAGACCATGTCATTATGACCGATGTTGCACTGGAAGAAACACGACAGAATTTGAGCGATATAATCACTGAAATACGATCAGGAACGGAAGAGGTCTAGATGCGTGAGATTGTGATGGATACTGAAACAACGGGTCTTGATCCGTTTAGTGGCCACAGGATTGTAGAAATCGGTGCAATAGAACTCATCAATCATTTGCCAACCGGAAATGTATATCATCAGTATGTGAATCCTGAACGCGACATGCCGGAAGAGGCGTTCAACGTGCATGGTTTGTCAGAAGAATTTCTATCAAGCAAACCTGTATTTTCTAATATCGCAGCTAAATTTCTGGAGTTTATCGGTGACGGTACCCTGATTATTCACAACGCACCATTTGACATGAAATTTCTGAATGCTGAATTGTCCTGGATTAATCTTGATCAGCTTTTGATGGATCGTGTGATTGATACACTTGCGCTGGCTCGCAAACGCTTTCCGACCGGGCCAAACAGCCTTGATGCCTTGTGCAGGCGCTTTGGAGTAGACAATTCAAAGCGTGACAAGCACGGAGCGCTACTTGATTCAGAATTGCTGGCTGATGTCTATATTGAATTGATTGGTGGCAGGCAAACAGCATTGGGTTTGACCCAACAATCTGAAACAGTTGAAAAGATGGTCGGACTTGAAAATCATACCATCACCCAGCGCCCTAACAAGTTGCCAGAACGACTTGATAGTCACGAAATTGCAGCGCATGAGAATATGCTGATACGCCTTGGTGACAAGGCATTATGGAAGACACTGTTGTTAAACAGCAGAACTGACCCTTAAAATAATCAGGCCTTTTTGCTGTCTGCTGCAGCGCGTTGTTGATACATGGCAGCAAAATCAATTGGGTCCAGCATCAATGGTGGGAAGCCTCCATTGCGCGTTACATCAGCCATGATTTGACGAGCAAACGGGAAAATCATACGCGGGCATTCTACTAGAACGATAGGATGCAAGGCTTCCTGTGGAATGTTTTCAAGACGGAATATACCTGCATAAAGCAATTCTGTAGCAAACACGACACCATCTTTGCCCATAGCTTTTGCATTGAGATGAAGCTCTACTTCAAAGTCAGTCTCTGCCAATGGCTTGGCATTGACGTTGACAGAAATATTGATTTCAGGCTGACCTTCTTGTCCCGTCAATGACTTTGGCGCATTGGGATTTTCGAACGACATATCCTTGATGTACTGGCCAAGGATTTTCATTGAAGGTGCAGCGCCGCTTGTAGCTCCGTTACTGCCGGATTTTGCCGGTGCTACGTCAGCTGTCTTGGTTGCTTTTTTTGCCGCTTTTGCCATCGTGGAATGCCCTTTTCATATGCGTTCAAATTAAATGGTATGTGGGGTGGCTATCATGCTGGTTGATTTGTTGCAAGCTGTCTTGAAGATGGCTTTGTTGCATGGTCACCTGCACTGAGATTTGTTTAGAGCGATTTATCCCGTTCAATCGAGTTTTTTGACGGCATCTGATCAACATCTTCAATTTCAATAGCCTCTGCATCAATGATCACTGTAGAAGAATTTGCTGGATTACGTCGGTCTTGGTGCCAGTCTGCTCCAGTTACTATGCCTGGTTTGATAAGTTTCCAGACACGTGTACTCAAAGCTGTGCGTATGGCCGGGACAAGCAGGGCAAAGCCCAGTGCGTCTGTTGCAAAGCCCGGCGTCAGCAACAAGATGCCAGCCACAAGTACAAATAATCCTTGCACCAGGGCATCAACGGGGACTTCAGAATTTTGTGCAGCTGTTTGAATCTTGCGCAGAACTTCCATGCCCTGGCTACGCACAAGTATCGTTCCCAATATGGCAGTCAGAATGATCAGTCCCAGCGTTGCAGGCACACCAATCAGTGAGCCGACTTGCAGAAAAAGTCCGATCTCAACGATGGGGACGATTACAAAAACCAGAAGAAGAATATAACGCACTCAATTTGTCCGTTCCAAGTAGATTAAATTTTACTCATAAACCTGTTTTCAGGAGGCAATTCCATCATGTACTCACGCTTTGCATTGCCCGTGCAAGCAAACAGGCCTTATATACTGATTGCAGTAAAGGCAGATTCACAAATCCGTCCGCAAAGTTGTTTAAACAGAAATTGGCAGAAACAATGAACCAGGTCTTTGACCCTTTCAACATTATCATCCTCGCAGTTGCCGTGATCATATTTTTCAGGCTTCGCTCGGTCTTGGGCAGCAGAACCGGTAATGAGAAACCGTTTGATCCATTTTCAGGATCAGACAAGGATGCTGAAACCACCTCCTCGGATAATGTGGTTCCTCTGCCAGGCAGAAACAACCCGTCACGACCGAAACCTTCAGATGTCATGGTTGACGATGATGATGAGGAAGAACAACGCCCTGTCTGGGATGGTTACGCCACTAAAGGATCTGCAATTGCCCTGGGGATGGAAAAGCTTGTCGAGCGCGATCCTGATTTTTCCCCCAAAGAATTTATTGGTGGCGCCCGCATGGCCTATGAAATGATTGTGTCTGCTTTTGCTGATGGCAATAAATCGGCATTGAAGCCTTTATTGTCAAAAGAGGTTTACGACGGTTTTTCAACAGCCATAGATGCACGCAATAGTCAAAAGCAATCCCTGCAATCGCGTTTCGTTGGCATTAATAAGGCTGATTTCGTCAAGATTGACATGGCTGGTGATGATGCGCAGATCAGCATCAAGTTTGTCAGCGATCTGATTACAGCGACGCTGGATGAGGAAGGTCGTGTTATCGATGGAGATCCAAGCGAGATTCAGGAAATAACCGACGTATGGACTTTTGAACGCCGGATTAACTCACGCGATCCTAATTGGCGGTTGGTTGCGACTGAGGCAGACTGAGACTTTGAATGAATGGCGTCGCGATGTTCAAATCACTTGTAGCAACACTGTTACTGGCGGGGACAATGGTAATGCAGGTCGATGCTGTAAAAGCCATAAGTCTTGAAAAATCATCGTTTGCTGAATTGTCGGGCTGGCAGGATGATAATCATCGTGAAGCGCTTGAAGTGTTTGTCTCTGCTTGTCGTGAACTGACAACGAGCGGTGTGGGCTTTGCTCGCAAAAGTGTCCTGTCAGGCAAGAAATCAGACTGGCTCGAATTATGCTACCTGGCGGGCGCAACCAATCAATCTGGTCAAAGCGCCAGAGAGTTCTTCGAAAAATATCTGGTACCTGTCAAAATCAACAACACCAAGGGTCAGTTTACCGGATATTTTGAACCTGAGATCAAGGGCAGCAGAACCGCAACTGAAATTTATAATGTGCCGGTACTTTCAAGGCCACATGATTTTCAGAAATTACCATCAGCAGCTGCCAGCAAACTCCAGCTTGGCTATGGTCGAAAGGTTAGTGGAAAATGGCAGCCCTATCTGACACGCAAGCAAATAGAACAAGGTGCGCTTGCAGGTAAAAATCTGGAAATTGTCTACCTGTCATCCTGGGAAGATTTATTTTTCACTCAGATACAAGGCTCAGGCCGGGTAGCGCTTGCCGATGGTGGAACTATGCGCCTTGCCTACGCAGCTAAAACGGGCCTTCCCTACACGTCGATAGGCAAGGTTCTCATTGATCGAGGAGTTATGACCCGCGAGGGTATGTCCATGCAGGCTTTGCGTTCCTGGCTGGAAAAAAATCGTGAACAGGCACGCGCTGTCATGTGGGAAAACCAGTCTTATGTTTTTTTCCGTGAACTCAAGGATGCCGTTAAAAATTCAGGTCCGATCGGGGCTCAAAAACTGCCCCTTACACCGCTGCGGTCTTTGGCAGTGGATCGAGGTTATTGGGCGCTGGGTGTACCGATCTGGGTGTCAACCACAGTGTATTTGCAAAACCAGCAAGTTGACTTCAACCGTGTGATGGTTGCGCAAGATACGGGGACGGCCATTAGAGGTGCTGCCCGAGGTGACGTCTTCATGGGCACTGGCGCGCAAGCAGGTCTTGATGCAGGTCGAATGGATCAGGCCGGATCAATGACAGCCCTGTTACCGAGAGGCCTGGCGTCACGATTACTGAAAAAATATGGCCAATGAAAAGCCGTCTGACAGCAAAGAAAAATCTGCATGAACGCAAACTGCGCCCTGAGGATGAGATCATCTGGCATCAGGTCACACGTACTGTTGAAGTCATAAGTCGGAAACCTTTTGAGCTATCTCCCTCAAATCAACCTCAGAGCCTTTCGGACTTAGATAAGGGTTCTCCTGGACGACAAAAGAAGGCTGCAGTAAACCCGGTTACCCGCGCCGCACAGAGCGTTACTGCCAGTCAGGTAACGACCAAACCAGTAAATGGCCTTGATCGGCGTCAGCAGCAAAAGCTGGCTCGGGGCAATTTTGAAATTGAAGCTCGGATAGACCTGCATGGTCATTCGGTTGAGCAGGCCTATATGGC
>JBAUGO010000079.1:0-8700 GCA_049679775.1 Anderseniella sp. | reverse complement strand
TCTTGTTGGTGCGCCTTTGCACACTACCTGCGTTCATTTATCCCCCTAAACAGATATATAATCTCGTTCTTTACTAAAGGTCGCTTTATAGGCCTGAGATTTATGTTGTATTCTGGGTGTTTGCAAGCACAACCTGACAATAACCTTGTTTAGTGAGGTTAAACCATAGATTGAATCATGGTTTTTTTACAGGGTAAACAATCGACCGAATGAAGGCTGTTTGTCATGAACGCCTGCAAGGCGAATGGCATGCCAAGCCATTGCGTGGTTGCTGGAGGTGATCGGCAACCCGATTTCGGCCTCAATGTCGGCTGCGGCTTCAGCCAGCCGCACAGAGGTGCATGAAACAAAAACGGCATCAACGTCTGCTTCGCTGACAATCCGTTTTACAGCGTTGCGAATGGAAGCAGGGGATATGCTGGCAACTACAGCATCAGATTCTTCATTGAACGAGCCGAATACAGGAACGTCATAGCCTCGATTGGTCACATAATCAGCAACGATCCGATTCACATCTGCTCGGTATGGAGTCAGAATAGCAATTCGTTTGGCTTGAAAGGCATCAAAGGCTGCAAAAGCTGCCGTAATCGGGGTGGTGCAGGCGACATCAGGTCTTGCCTCGCGGATACGCTCAAAAACCCGTTCTTCGCCAATTGCCATGGATGCCGAGGTGCAGCCATAGGCAATGACATTCATTTTGGCGCCGGGCAGAAATACATCTGCACAATCGCGGATCCGCGGCTCCATGGCGCGCAAGGTTTCAGGTGTGATCTGGTTGTCGTTATATATGCGGCTCTCATACAGAGCCAAGCCTGGAAAGCCCGCGAAAATTGTGCGCCATTCATGTTCAATAGTATAGTCGCTTGCCAGCACGATCAGCCCAATCCTGCCGCGGGGCGCTATGCCTTCATCGGTTTCGAACGGTAAATTCTCGATCAGCTTCATCGTTGACGCTGGCCTTGTGGGGGTTACTTTCGTGTCCATGGCTTAATCTCGTGATGACAGAGTGCTGTGGGGACGCCAATCAGGGGTTCTATATCACATATTGGTCAGGTAGATAAATCATGATTTACCACTCATGCGCTCTTGAACTGGCACCCTGCGCCCATGCGACGCTTGAAACAGGGCTCAACCCGTGTCAATAAGCACATCCATCAGGCGGTACTTACAAATCAGGAGTTTATTTCATGGCCTATTCGGCTGTTCAGCCACGCCGCAAGTCTGTTGGTGTCAAGGTTGGTGAGAAGATCCAGATCGGCGGCGGTGCGCCGGTGGTCGTCCAGTCCATGACCAACACCGATACAGCAGACATTGAAGGTACCGCTCAACAGGTGGCGGCTCTAGCCAGAGCAGGTTCCGAGCTTGTGCGCATTACTGTCGACAAGGAAGACGCTGCCAAGGCCGTTCCCCATATCCGCGATCGACTGGACCAGATGGGTGTTGATACGCCACTGATCGGTGATTTTCATTATATCGGGCATACGCTGCTGCGTGATCATCCAGCGTGTGCTGAAGCGCTGGGCAAATATCGCATCAATCCTGGCAATGTTGGCTTCAAGGAAAAGCAGGACCGCAATTACTCCATGATGATTGAGCGCGCCATCGAGTTTGATAAACCAGTGCGTATTGGCGTGAACTGGGGGTCGCTTGACCAGGCCATGCTGGCAAAATACATGGATGAAAATGCCAAGCTGGCAGAGCCGAAAGATGTGCGTCTCGTGATGCACGATACAATGGTTGAATCAGGCCTTCAGTCAGCAGCTCGTGCTCGTGAACTCGGCTTGCCACAGGACAGGATCGTGATTTCGGTAAAGGTATCCGAGGTTCAGGATCTCATCGCCTGTTACCGCCAGATTTCTGAACGCTCTGATTATGCGCTCCACTTGGGCTTGACCGAGGCTGGTATGGGCTCAAAGGGGATCGTGGCGTCCGCTGCCGGTCTTGGTGTCTTGTTGCAGGAAGGTATTGGTGACACGATCCGCATTTCCCTGACACCGGAGCCCGGTGGAGATCGCTCCAGGGAGGTCATCGTGGCGCAGGAGATCCTGCAGACCATGGGCATCCGCAATTTCACACCGATGGTCATTGCGTGTCCTGGCTGTGGGCGCACCACGTCTACAGTGTTCCAACATCTTGCACAGGACATTCAGGGATATTTGCGTGCCCAGCAACCAGAATGGAAAAAGACCTATCCAGGATTTGAAGAGCTTCAGGTCGCTGTCATGGGTTGTATCGTGAACGGTCCTGGTGAATCAAAACATGCCCATATCGGCATTTCATTGCCCGGTACTGGAGAGGTTCCAGCAGCGCCTGTTTTCATTGACGGTAAAAAGGTCAAGACATTGCGTGGGGATGATATTGGCGACCAGTTCAAGAAAATCGTCGATGACTACGTGGTCAACCGCTGGGGTGGTGCAGCTGAATAGCTGTTTCAATCTGTTTCCAGTCTCAGGGAAAGCCGCTTGAGTGTTACAGTCATTGCGTCCCTTGATCGGATGGTTCGCTGCTTTAGGTGTAGTCTGCATCTGGTCCGGTTGGGTCGTCATATCCAGGTTGGGTGCTATACAGACGCTGACACTGTTTGACATCATGGCCTTGCGCTTTTTTGTTGCTAGTGTGGTGGTCGCACCGTTTGTGTGGCGGTTCTGGCCTCGGCAATTGAAATGGTGGCAAATTGGCATAGTCTGTTGCGGGCAGGGCGCACCTTATCTCCTGCTTGCTTTTTCCGGATTTCAGTTTGCACCGGCCTCTCATGCGGGCATCATGATGAACGGAACGCTGCCTGTATTTGCTGCCATTGTCAGCTGGGTCTGGCTCAAGGAGCAACCAGGGCCTCTGCGTTTGTTTGGCATGGCAGTTATTCTTGTTGGCTGTGTTCTGATCAGTTCGGACAAGGCATCGGTTGGCGTTGGGCCCGATACCTGGATAGGTCACCTGTTTTTCATGGCATCAGCTTTCACCATAGCTGTTTACATGATCGCCACGAAAGTCTGGCAGCTACGGCCCAGACAGGCGATGGTCTGCATTCCAATTGTCAACCTTTTGTGCTTCATCCCATTCTATCTCACATTTTTACCCTCGACGATCGCTCGTGCACCCTGGTCAGAAATCATCCTGCAAGGTGCTTATCAAGGTCTGGGGCCAAGTGTGATTGCTGTCTTGTTGTTCACGACGGCTGTGCAAACCATCGGGACATCAGCTACTGCTGCCATGATGGCGCTGGTGCCGGGCGTAGCCGCGTTGCTGGCAATTCCTTTACTGGGTGAATTGCCGGGTTATCTGGCGTGGACAGGGCTGTTAATTGTCACGGCGGGCATCATTTTGGCCGCTGGTTGGCGTCCTGCCTTCATGCGCCTGAAGCAATTATAATCAGGCTGCCAGAGCCTTGAAAAATACTGAGCGGAGTTTGATGGATTTTGGTCCATCGCACTCCGCTCTAGCTCCGATCCGTCCCGAAGCATTCTTGAATGAGTTAGCCGCCATATTCCTTCAGGCAGGCATAATACTTGCTGTACAGATAATCCTTTCGGTCAAGGTCATGAGAACCTTGGGCGCGGATCTTGTAATATTCGCAGTATGTATAAGCATAACTCTTGTTTCTTGCGCTGGCACTGTCTGCTGCCAGGGTTGCAAAGCTGGTTGCGATCATTGTTGCTACTAAAAGGGTTTTCATTGGTCTGTTCCTTTGGCTACCAGTGTTGTCTTGGTCAGGGTAATTCTTGTTCCCTTGTTTGATGACAACCACTTTCGCATGGATGGTCAGTCATGAATGTGCATAATGTCACATTACGAATATGAGCTGAGCCAGACCGGTATGATCAGTTTTTGCGTTCGACAATAAACCTCGCAGCTTCGCGCAGATTATCTGCCTTTGGGCCATAGTGGCTCAATGCATCGCAGGCCTCATCCGCCAGCTTGCTGGCTTTTTGCTTGGCGCCATCCAGCCCGAACAGGTCGATGAATGTTGCCTTGCCTGCATTAGCATCCTTCTGCGTGGCCTTGCCCAATTGTTCAGGCGAGCTCTCAACGTCGAGCACATCATCAGCAATCTGGAAGGCGAGACCAACCTTGTCCGCATAGGTCCGCATGGCGTCACGGTCTTGCGCTCCGGCCTTGGCTAGGATTGCTCCGCCTTCGAGAGAAAACCGAAACAAGGCACCCGTCTTGAGGCTTTGAATGGCAATGATCTCGTCCAGATCATGTGAGTGTTTTTCTTCTGCTGCCAGATCAAGCATTTGCCCGCCGACCATGCCATTGTGGCCGGATGCCCGTGCAAGCTCCAGCGTCAGGTCGGCACGCACCTGTGCGTCTGAATGGGTTGCAGGATCTGCGATGATTTCAAAGGCAATTGTCAGAAGACCATCACCTGCCAGGATCGCGGTTGCCTCATCAAAGGCAATGTGACAGGTCGGCTTGCCACGCCGCAGATCATCATCATCCATTGCAGGTAGGTCATCATGCACCAGCGAATAACAATGAATGCACTCAAGGGCCGCACCCACACGCAATGCCTGTTTGTGATCAGCGCCAAGCAGCCGAGCGCTTTCAGTCACGAAAAATGGACGCAGTCGTTTCCCCTGCGCAAGGGCAGAGTACCGCATGGCTTCTGTGACCCGTGGAGCCAGTGCCGACTTCATGGATACCAGCTCGTCCAGCATTGTTTCGATCTCATCGGCGGTTTTCTTGAGTGCAGCCTGAAAGCTCATGTGCAGGATATCTTTCAATTTGCCGGGTTCCATGCTGGCATGGTCCGGGGTAAAGGATAGAAGTAATTAGGCTCTTCTTCTAAGCAGGCAAATGCAAGACTGCAACGGGTAAGCGATGGTGATGACGGAAAAAACACAACGCAATAAGGCTTTGCGGGCTTTATTGTATGCATTGCTGGGTCTGCTGGCTTTACCGTATCTGCTGACATTGGCTTACACACTTGTGCCGCCGCCGGTTACAACACTGATGCTTTGGAAAAAACTTGAAGGCAATGGAATTGATTATCGCTGGCGTCCACTGGATGAAACATCGCAAAATCTGGTGCGTTCGGTTGTGACGGCAGAAGATGCCCGAATTTGTGAACATTCCGGTGTTGAATGGAATACGCTTGGCGAGGTGTTGAAGGAAGCCGTCACCAATGAAAACGGGCCGACGCGTGGAGGCTCCACCATCACGCAACAGGTTGCCAAGAACCTGTTCCTGTGGCCGTCGCGGTCTTATGTGCGCAAAGCTCTCGAGTTGCCCCTTGCCTTGTGGATCGACCTTGTCTGGAGCAAGCGCCGGATTGTTGAGGTTTACGTGAATATCGCCGAGTGGGCACCAGGCATTTATGGGGTTGAGGCTGCGGCCCAGCATCATTTTAAAAAATCCGGCAAGGCAATGAGCCGCAGTGAAGCTGCGCAACTTGCTGCGGCCTTGCCAAATCCGGTGGTGCGTGATGCGGGCAAGCCGGGTCCGCAAGTGCGTGCAAAAGCCCGCACAATTCGTAAACGGGTCAACTCAACGCTGCCTTATCTTGAGTGTCTTGGCCTGGAATAGCCAAAACCAAAAGGTAATTTATGCTTGCGATGGCGCTGACATGTCAGCTACGTCTGATGGCTGTAAAATCATGCAGCCTTGATCGGGACTGCAACACTCCCATCAAGGTTTGAAAATTTCATGCAATCTACCGCTGTATTGAAGCGCGAATGGCTCTCCAATCCGCGCGGCGACATTCTTGCCGGTATCGTGGTTGCTCTGGCGCTGATTCCCGAGGCTATCGGGTTTTCAATCATCGCTGGTGTTGATCCCAAGGTCGGGCTCTATGCCTCGTTTTCCATTGCGGTGATTACCGCACTGGTGGGTGGCAGGCCGGGCATGATTTCAGCTGCAACAGCAGCTATTGCCGTTCTTGTTGTGCCCTTGATCCGCGACCACGGCGTCGAATACCTGTTTGCCGCCACCATCGTGATGGGTATTTTCCAGCTCATTGCCGGATTTTTGCGACTCGACCTGCTGATGCAGTATGTATCAACTTCAGTGATTACAGGCTTTGTGAATGCTCTCGCCATTCTGATCTTTGTTGCGCAACTGCCGCAGCTCATCGGTGTGACCTGGGTGACCTATGCCATGGTGGTTGGCGGACTTGCCATCATCTACCTTTTCCCGCGCCTGACCCGCGCTGTACCATCCCCACTGGTTGCGATTGTGGTGCTGACAATCATCTCGATTTACGGAGGCCTCAAGGTCAACACGGTTGGCGACATGGGCCAGTTGCCATCGACCATCCCGTATTTCTTCATTCCCGATGTTCCTTTCACACTCGAGACACTCAAGATCATCCTGCCTTACTCGATCACCATGGCGATCGTGGGCCTGCTGGAATCACTGCTCACCGCGCACATCGTGGATGACCTGACAGATACCCCCAGCAACAAGCGGCGCGAATGCAAGGGCCAGGGTATTGCAAACTTTGTTACCGGTTTCTTCGGAGGTATGGGTGGTTGCGCCATGATCGGGCAGTCGGTGATTAATGTGAAGTCCGGCGGCAGCACGCGTCTGTCCACCTTTGTTGCGGGCAGCTTCTTGCTTTTTCTGATTGTTGTGCTGGGTCCACTCGTCAGCCAGATCCCGATGCCGTCGCTGGTCGCTGTCATGATCATGGTGTCCATCGGGACATTCAGCTGGAAGTCCCTTGCCGAGATCAAGACCAATCCCTGGCAGTCGTCGGTGGTGATGATTGCTACCGTGGTTGTGGTTGTGTGGACGCATGACCTTGCGCAAGGGGTGCTGGCCGGTGTCGTGCTTTCAGGCCTGTTTTTTGCAGGCAAGGTGCGCGACATGTTCACCGTCAAGTCAAGCCTGTCAGTAGATGGTGCAACGCGCACATACCGGTTTTCAGGTCAGGTATTTTTTGCCTCGACGGAGCGTTTTTCCGATGCGTTTGACTATCGAGAGGTGGTTGACCATGTGGTCATTGACGTGTCGGATGCTCACTTCTGGGATATCTCCGCCATTGCCAGTCTCGATCATGCCATCTTGAAGTTTCGCCGCGAGGGTGCCTCGGTTGAAGTGACGGGCCTGAACGAGGCAAGCGCCACAATGGTCGACCGTTTTGCCAGTCACGACAAACAGGCCGGGGACAAAGCGACATGAAAAGCATACTCGCCTGTATAGACACATCCTCATATGCCAATGATGTCTGCGACCTTACGATCTGGACGGCCACTAGGCTTAAGGCCCGGGTTGAACTGCTTCATGTGGTCAAGCGCACCGATGCCATAGCCGCGCGCAAGGATCTCAGCGGTGCCATTGGCCTGGGTGTGAAATCGGAGTTGCTTGAAGAGCTGACCCGCATTGATGAAACCGAAAGCAGGCGGGCCATCCAGCAAGGCCGGGTTGTGCTGGCAGATGCGGAAGCGCGGCTCAAGGTTGCAGGCATCACACGCGTCAACCGTCTGCACCGGCACGGCGATGTTGTTGAAACCATCATAGAGCGCGAGCTTGATGCGGATCTTGTCATCATTGGCAAGCACGGGGATGCAAGTGAACGGTTGCCCGATACAATCGGCTCGAAGATAGAAAGCGTGGTGCGCTCCAGCATCAAGCCTGTGCTGATAGCGCCAAAGAAAATCCAGACACCGGAGAACGTGGTCATTGCGCTGGATGGCAGTTCTGCGGCGGGCAAGGCGGTTGACTTTGTGGTGTCGTCACCGTTGTTCACGGGCATGCAGGTGCATCTGGTGGCGGCTGGTCCAAAGGGGACGGTGGATAGCTCGTGGTTTGTGAAAGCCTATTCGAAGCTCGTTGACCGTAGCCCGTCATGCATCATTCATATTGTTGACGGCTCACCCAGAAAGGTAGTGGGTGATTATGTCCGGCAACATCCAGGCGTCATCATGGTCATGGGGGCGTATGGCCATTCACCCTTGCGGACGATGATTTTTGGCAGCACCACATCGGCAATGATACGCGAGGCAAAAGTGCCTGTTCTGCTGTTGCGGTAGGCGATAAAACCAAGCAGTATTCACCCAATTGCAAGTGAATGGCAGGGGCACCTCATGGCTGAACTGAAAACCGAGACACCGAAGAAATCCAGCTACGACGTGATTATTGTTGGCGGTGCAATGTATGGCTCATCCGTCTCCTGGTGGCTGACACACAACCCTGACTTCAATGGCACAGTACTGGTCGTAGAGCGTGATCCTTTCTACACAGCCTGCTCATCAGTCCATACCAATTCCTGCATAAGACAACAGTTCTCCGCCCCCATAAACATCAAGATATCGCAGTTTGGTGCTGAGTTCGTGCACAATTTTCGCGAGTACATGGGCAATGACGAGCGCGTTCCGCAACCCCTGATTCACAGCTTCGGCTACATGTATATGGCGGGCAATGAACAGTCCGCTGCAATTCTGCAGGAATGTCAGCAAATACAAGCCTCATGCGGTGCCGCAACCCGCCACATGATGCCGGAAGAGATCGCGGCAGAATATCCGTTCTACAATCTGGATGGAGTTGTTGCTGCCAATCACAACAAGATCAATGAAGGATATTTTGATGGTGCCACACTGTTTGACTGGTGGCGACGCAAGGCGCGTGAGAATGGCGCCGAATTCGTTGGCAATGAAGTCGTTGCCATGACGAAGAATGCCGCCGGTACCCGGGTAGAGAGTGTCACTCTCAAGTCAGGCGAGGTAATCTCCTGCGGCAAGGTGGTGAATGCATCTGGTC
>JBAUGO010000078.1:0-5905 GCA_049679775.1 Anderseniella sp. | reverse complement strand
GCATCTGGGAGCCTTTACACACCACTCTTGATCTTCTAGGTCGTGCAGCTTTGGGAGCAGGCTTACTGGCGGTTGGTGCAGGACTTCGGATCAAGGCTGCGTTGCGCCCAAGTATTCTGGTCTGGGTGGGGGTCATTTCGAGGCTATGCATCACTCCCCTGGTTATTGTCCTCGTGGCAATGGCTACAGGTTTGAAAGGCGAGGCCTTTGAATCTGCCATGATATGTGCTGCTGTGCCTACCGCAATGAACGGCTATGTGTTGGCTCGCACAATGGGTGGAGATGCAGAACTCTATGCTGCGACAGCAACCGTTCAGACCGTGCTGTCATTTGCAACGATACCTGTGGTGATCTGGTTGTCACGACATCTTCAATGGTTGGTGTAAAATAGAGATGCTGGACACAGTCATTACGCTTCTGCCCGTATTTCTGACAATCATGCTTGGCGCCATATTAAAGCAATCCGGATTGATCAAGGATGAACACTGGGTCTCCATTGAGCATCTCGCCTATTATGTACTGTTTCCAGCCATCGTCATGAAATCTATCGCTGTTGCGGATTTTTCCGGAATTCCTGTATTCCGAATGGCGCTGGCCATGATTATGTCGATCCTGACCATGTATGCGCTTGTTCTGGTCTTGCGCCAACCAATACAGCGTGCACTAGCAATGGATGGACCAGGCTTTTCCAGCTTCTTTCAAGGGGTGACGCGCTGGCATACTTTTCTGGCGCTCGCCATCATGCCATTGATGTTTGGTCCTCAAGGTATTGCACTTGCCGCCCTGGCCGCCGCCGCCATGATTCCCCTCTTGAATGTTGGTGCAGTGAGCGTCCTGTCGGCTTACGCATCAGGCAACAAACCAAGCATTTCAGGCATAGGCCGCTCGCTGATCACCAATCCGTTTGTATTGTCGAGCATGGTAGGCATTTTTCTCAACGCCACCGGACTTGGGCTTGCACAACCGCTGGAACAGACATTCGAACTCATAGGACGTAGTGCACTTGCAGCCGCGCTACTAAGTGCAGGAGCGGGCTTGCAGTTCAGTCAGTTGCGCGCTGCCGGATTTGCAGTCACAGCCGCCACCACCATGAAGTTACTGGTCATGCCCTTGTTCATGTGGGCGTGGACGGAAATACTTGGCGTTGGTGGCTTGCCCCAGGTTGTAGCCATTGTCTCTGGTGGTGTTCCAAGTGCGGCCGCGGCTTATATACTGGCGCGTAAAATGGGGGGAGATGCTCCCTTGATGGCCTTGATCCTGACGGCCCAGGTGCTTGCCGCTGCCTTGACCCTCCCCGTCATCATAACTTTGGCAAAGCAGTGGGCTGGCCTTTAACCTTCCACCTGCCCTAACCGGTGAAATGTGTGGATAGCATAAACCACCTTTTTGCTTTGGTGCTTGCGTCCACAACAAAGCCTGCCTATAGACACAACTTTAATGGCAATGACATCTAATAAACCCGCAAATATTCTCAGAACCAGACACCTGCTTGGCATTGCGGATCTGTCTCCCAGTGAAATCATTGCACTGCTTGATCTAGCCAACGACTATGCAAATCTGACCCGCAAGGGTGACAAGCACACAAAGGTGCTCAAGGGTCTGACGCAGATCAACCTGTTCTTCGAAAATTCCACTCGAACACAAAGTTCATTTGAACTTGCCGGCAAGCGTCTTGGCGCTGATGTGCTGAACATGGCCGTCGGCGTATCGTCATTGTCAAAGGGTGAAACTGTTCTTGATACTGCAATGACGCTGAATGCCATGCGCCCTCACATGCTGATTGTGCGTCATCAATCGTCTGGTGCTGTCGAGTTGCTGGCTCAAAAGGTTTCCTGCGCAGTTATCAACGCTGGCGATGGACAACATGAACACCCTACTCAAGCCTTGCTGGATGCCTTGACCATAAGGCGTCATTACAATCGGCTCGAAGGTCTGACTGTTGCCATATGTGGGGACATTGCCCATTCGCGTGTTGCGAGGTCCAATATTGCATTGCTCTCCAAGATGAATGTTCGGTTGCGTCTTGTCGCACCCTCTACCTTGTTGCCATCAGGGGCAGACAATCTTGGTGCTGAAATATTTACTGACATGCGCGAAGGACTGAAAGGCGCAGATGTCGTCATGATGTTGCGTCTACAGACCGAACGCATGAACGGCAGCTTCATTCCATCAGCACGTGAATACTATCGCTTCTTTGGCCTGGATCAGGCCAAGCTTGCTATTGCCAGACCCAATGCACTGGTCATGCACCCAGGCCCGATGAACCGGGGTGTTGAGATAGATTCGAATGTAGCAGACGGCGTTCAATCGGTTATTCGCGAACAGGTTGAAATGGGTGTTGCTGTTCGCATGGCAGTCATGGATGCGCTGTCAAGAAACCTTGATCAAGTGTCGGGGGGATAAGCCATCATGGCGATTTCAGATACAACCAACTCACCCAAAGACCGACGAGCCTTTATCAATGCCCGGTTATTTGATCCTGCCAATCGGCTGGATGAAAAAGGGGGAATGCTTGTTGAAGACGGCATTATCAAATGGATGGGAGCTGCCGTCACCAGGGCCAGTCTGCCTGAAGGCATTGATATAACAGATCTCAAGGGCGCACTGCTCATTCCCGGTCTGATTGACATGCGGGTGTTTACCGGCGAACCCGGATCAGAACATCGCGAAACCTTGCGCACAGCCTCCAAAGCCGCTGCCGCAGGTGGTGTAACCTCCATCGTCATCCAACCCAATACGACACCGGTTATGGATGATGCCTCAATTATCGACTTTGTGATGAGGCGTGCAAAAGATACTGCAGATGTGCGCGTTTACCCCATGGCCGCCATCACCAAGGGCCTGAAGGGTGAGCAGATGACCGAGATCGGTCTACTACAGGAAGCGGGTGCCATCGCGCTCACAGATGCAATCACCTCCGTTCGCAATTCCCGCCTTCTCAGTCGAGCCATGAAATATGCCAACAGCTTCAACATGCTTGTTGTGCAGCATGTGGAAGACGCAGACCTTGCTGGTGGTGTCATGCACTCAGGCGAAGCGGCAACCCGTTTGGGCCTGCCCGGTATTCCTGCTGCTGCCGAACTGATTGCGCTTGAGCGAGATATTCGGATTGTGGAAATGACAGGCGCACCCTATCACGCCGCCCAGATTTCTTGTGCAGGTTCACTGGACGTCATCAGGGCTGCGAAAGCGCGAGGGCTACCTGTTTCGTGTGGTGTCTCAATCAACCATCTTAACTTGAACGAACATGACATCGGAGCCTACAGAACATTCTTCAAACTGTCGCCCCCATTGCGACGCGAGGATGATCGCAAGGCGCTGGTTGAAGGCGTGGCCGACGGCACGATTGATGTGATCACCTCAAGCCATGACCCCCAGGATCCAGACACAAAGCGCGTACCATTTTCAGAGGCCGCCTTTGGTGCCATAGGGCTGGAAACGCTTTTATCTGCCGGACTTTCGCTTGTTCATTCAGGGCAATTGTCCCTTGAACGGCTGATTGCGGCAATGACCCATGCCCCTGCCCGCTTGCTTCGGCTTGAAGGTGGAAGACTGGAACAAGGTGCACCGGCTGATCTTTGTATTGTTGCACTTGATGAGCCATGGGTTGTTGAGGCTGAATCACTGAAATCAGCGTCCCAGAACACGACATTCGAAGGAAGAGCCTTTGAAGGCCGTGTAAAAGAGACCATTGTCGGCGGCGCAAGTGTGTATAAACTGTCCAACTCCTAGACGGTGCCTTTTGGAGCTTTTCCCAGTATGGACCAAATTTTCGGTTTGAACCCACAAATCCTGGGGCTTTATTCGCTGTGGTTCTGTTTTGGCTATATCAGCGGCTCCATCCCTTTTGGTATTCTCATAGCCAAAGCCTTCGGACTAGGTAATTTGCGTGAAATCGGGTCTGGCAATATTGGCGCAACGAATGTGCTGCGCACCGGAAACAAGGCCGCGGCAGCATTCACCTTGTTACTCGATGCATTGAAAGGGACATTGCCGGTTGCGGCGGCTGTCTATCTGTCCGGTCAGGGCCTTGGCATTTCAACAGGTTTTGGCGCGTTCCTCGGACACATATTGCCAATATGGCTTGGTTTCAAAGGCGGCAAGGGCGTTGCTACCTACACTGGTGTTTTGCTGGGACTTGGCTGGAAACTACTGCTCATATTTGCAACCGTCTGGTTACTTGTAGCGGCAATAACCCGCTACTCATCTCTTGCGGCTCTCGTAGCGTCCGCGATTGTGCCAATGTATGCGCTTTATACCGGTAAAATCCAGCTTGGCATCGCTTTGTATGCCATGACCATCATTGTGTACCTGACCCATCGCGCCAATATAAACCGGCTGTTAAAGGGCGAGGAGACACGCATCGGGGCCAAGTGATGAAAGACCTGATTTCACAATCTGTCACGGATCAGGAACGGATCAATCGCATCAGGCTTAGCCTGAGTGACAATATTGGCCCTGCCACCTATCATCAGATAGTTGAAGTTTATGGCTCAGCCAGTGAAGCCATTGAAGCAATACCCGACATCTTGTCTGGCAACTCAAGATCAGGGCGACGGATTCGCCTGTTTGATGCGGGTGAAGCAACTGACATACTTGAAAAAACTGTCGCAACTGGTTCCAAAATAATAACTTTTGGCGAAAGTGACTACCCTCGGCTGCTTGCCGAGACCATCAATCCCCCACCTGTTCTGTATGTTTCAGGCGACACGTCATTCCTGAATAAACCAGCTTGTGGCATTGTTGGTTCACGCAATTGCTCTGCCAATGGCAAACGGTTTACCCGTGAGGTCGCCCGCGGGCTTGGGATATCCGGTTGGCTTGTTGTATCAGGACTTGCTCGCGGTATTGATACGGCCGCTCATGAAGCATCTCTGGAGACAGGCACGATCTCGGTTATTGCAACAGGTCTGGATATCCAATATCCGCCTGAGAACGCCTCCTTGCAAAACTCTATCGCAGAACACGGTTGCGTTGTTACCGAAATGCCACCAGGCACAGGCCCACGGGCAGAATTGTTCCCGAGGCGAAATCGCATCATCGCCGGCTTGAGTGCGGGTATCATCGTGGTTGAAGCAGCACTCAGGTCTGGATCACTAATCACAGCAAGAATTGCCAATGAAATTGACCGTGATGTGTTTGCTGTTCCAGGTTCGCCCTATGATCCAAGATCTGAAGGCACCAACAAGTTGATCCGTGATGGAGCCAACCTGATCACAAACCCACAAGACGTGCTCTCTATCTTGAATTCAGGACACCTCTATGAACTTGTCAATCCGGTGATGATGGAAAACAGGGAAGCGTTTGAAGCTGTTAAAGCCCCAAATATGAGTGCTTTTAAATCACCAGACACGGCTGAGCGCGAAACTATTGCTGCACTGCTTGGGCCTGATCCGGTTGATATGGATACATTGATACGTGAGGCGGGACTGCCTTCACGTGTCGTACAGATGATATTGGTGGAAATGGACCTGAACGGAGAGCTTGAACGCCACTCAGGTCAGCGTGTTTCCAGATTGCTCTAAGTCTTTCGATTGCGCTTTAATGCGTTCCCTTGTGCCGATGTCTGTGGCTTCGGTGAAAACAATCTCCAGTAGATATGCCAGGTAAGGAACACCGGATTGCTTGCACATGTTGCGCAGTTCAAGGCTCATTTCAGCCACGTATTCGCACATTTCAATCGGATTTATTTTTTGAACCACATCAGTTACATTATCGGAGAATTCGATCTTATTCTTATTTGGCATAAAATTTACCGCCCCTAAAATGATACCTCTTTTGCTTCAAATCTCTCCCTGCGGCAAAGTTATACACTCAAGAAAAAATTGCAATAATAAATTTTCGCAACTCCAGGTTGTGCTAACATTATTTCTTGTTGTCCTTGCACTAATGCACTGTTTACGCC
>JBAUGO010000077.1:0-8316 GCA_049679775.1 Anderseniella sp. | reverse complement strand
GGTCAGTCACAGGCGGCATCGCGGCAGCCATGATGGCACTTTGGGTCACATTCGCACCGTGCTTCCTGTGGATATTTGCAGGTGCGCCCTACATTGAAAGGCTGGCTCACATGCCCCGCCTTTCAGGGGCGCTCGCAGCCATAACTGCAGCGGTTGTGGGTGTTATTGCAAACCTGGCATTATGGTTCGGGCTACATGTTCTGTTCACCCGCTTATCTAAAATAAATGCCGGACCCATTTCCATGTCATGGCCAGAATGGGCAAGTCTGGATTTGATAGCCCTTGGCCTGTTTATATTGTCGGCGGTCATGTTGCTAAAGCTGCATGCAGGTCTGTTAAAAACACTGACCCTGTGCGCGCTGCTCGGGGCAGCTACAGTTCTGATCTAGTTAAATCAGATATCGAGTACGAACACACCGGTAATGACGGCTATGTATCCTTTGCGCAGATTAAAGCCATTGGACACATCCAGATAGTCATCAAGTGCCAGGATTTTTTTGCCTGATTTATCCACCACGAAACCATTTCGGATACGCTCTGATTGCAGATAACGACGTTGAACAACTGAAGCTTGGCCATCATCGGGATCATGCAGGATGATAACATCTCGATCCGTTTTGCCTTGGGAATTAACTCCAAAACCAGCCATGGTGGTCATGTGACCATTAACCCTCTCATACTCACCCGATCGCCTCGTTTCACGAAGAAAGCTGATCGACACCCAGACACCTGCACCGCTGGCAAAGTCAGACTTGATCCTGCTCATGTCTGGTGCACCAATATTGTTGCGCGATACGTTTTTGAACTTAAAAGGGCCGTAACTTTCAATCGATGAGCGGTAACCAGCCTGTTTGATATATCCGGTCAAACCATCAACAAACCTCTGGAGATTTGTCCCGCCTTTTGGAGCCGTAGACATAAGATCATCGCTGCCAAGACGTGATGCGACGGTCGCCACCTTTTCTATTGTGGTCAATCCCTGAACAGGCAGGAGATTCTTGTACCCACGCTCCTCAGACAACCACACGAGCACGTTGGCGCTCGCCACAGGCACGCAATAATGCGAACCGCCACCGGGCAAGCCAAGCCGTTTATCGGTTTGTGAAAAGTCAGGCATCCGATCCAGTCGCGACGTGTCATAAACTGCTGCTTGCGCATCGCTTCCAACACCCGTAAGTGCCAACAATGTGGCTGCTGCAAACGCGATGAAAATATCTATCAGACGTCCTAAAAGCATTTTGGTTCACCTCGAATCAATATGATGAACACAAAATACCGCGCTGACAGACAAGACAGCCTTAAGCAGTTATGTAAAATTTTAACTATTCGCGGCTTCTTCGACAGGCCAATCCCAAAACTCGTTGCCGCGCTTTGTATAATGACGTGACAATACCATCTTGTGGACTTCTGAGGCTCCGTCGACCAGCCTTGCACATCGTGCGTAGCGATAAATCCATTCAATAACAGTATCTTCGCTATATCCTTTTGCCCCCAGCAATTGCAGGGCAGTATCTGCCGCCTGGTGCAACGTGTCAGCCACATGGATCTTTGCCATGGACACTTCTTTTTGTGCCTTATCACCCCGGTCAATCAGCCAGGCAGCATGCATTGTGAGCAGCTTGCCGGTTTGAATGCTCGCAGCAATGTCTCCCATCATCATCTGAATGGATTCTCGATCAGCAAGCCTCGACCCAAACGCTTCACGAGATCTCGTGTAATCCTCGGCAATTTCCATGCAGCGCTTGGCCATGCCAAGCCATCGCATGCAATGAGTTAAACGTGCTGGACCCAAACGCATTTGGGTCAAACGCAATCCATCACCCTCTTCCAGCAACCGATTTTGCATAGGGATTTCAAGTCCGTCAAATTCAAGCTCACACACACCACCATGCTCGTCCGGTCCCATGTTGGCGATACGTCGCACAATACGCCAACCGGGATCATCCTTGTGAAACAGGAATGCAGACAATCCATTGCGTGGATCATCAGATGTACGTGCCATCAGGATGAAATGTGACGCCACCGCTGCACCTGAAATGTACCACTTGCGGCCAGATATGATGTAGCGGTCATTGTAGCGCTCAGCGCGGGTCAGCATCATGCCGCCAGGATCAGAGCCAGAACCAGGTGCGGGCTCGGTCATGACAAAAGAAGAGCGCACATCACCGTCAATGATCGGTTGCAGCCATTGGTCCTTCATCTCCTCACTTGTGAGAACCTTATTCAGGACAGACATGTTGCCATCATCAGGCGCCTGACAATTCAGGATAACAGGCCCAAAAATCGAACGCGCTGCCTCTTCATAAAAGACCGCCCATTCAGATACTTTCAACCCCAGCCCACCACGCTCTTTCGGCATTTGCGGTGCCCACAGTCCTGCCGCCCTGGCTTTCTCTCGCATAGGCTTCAACAATGACAATCGGATATTCTGATATTCGTTGTAATTATCCTTGTTAGCCTCTAGCGGTAGCACTTCGCCTTCCACAAAATCACGCACACGGCGGCGCAGGGTTTCAAGCTCCGGTGAAATCGTGAAGTCCATGAAGAGACCTTTCAGTAATCAACAAACCGTTTAGTCAACTGGCAGCAGATGCCCGCCATCAACAACAATGGTGGAACCTGTCATGTAGCCCGATGCCCTGGCAGATGCCAATAGCAGCAGCGTACCATCAAGATCAGATGGCTCGCCAATTCGCCGTTGTGGTATGCGTTTGATCATCGGCGCACTCTCAGGCGAGCTGAAATAATCCTTGTTGATTTCGGTCAGGATATAGCCCGGCGCAATCGCATTGACGCGAATATCATAACGGGCAAACTCAAGCGCAAGATTGCGTGTCAGCTGAACGACCGCCCCTTTGGAAGATGCATAGGCCGTAACCGTACGTGCTGCACCAAATGACAATACCGAGGCAATGTTGATAATCGAACCAGCCTTGCCAGCATCCTTCATGCGCCGACCGGCTTCCTGCGCCATGAACCAGACCCCGTCAAGATTAACCGACATGACAGTGCGCCAGTCTTCGGGTGTTGTTTCAAATACAGGCTTGTTTCCGGCTATACCCGCATTGTTGACCAGGCAGGTAACCGTTCCAAATACCTTTTCTGCAGCGTCAAAACTTGATGAAATTGCAGCCTGATCAGCCACATCAAGCTCGATAGCCAAGGCACTGCCGCCTTGATCCTCGATCTTGCGCACAAGACTTGCCAATCGATCAACACGCCTTGCGGCAACTATGACACGCGCTCCATGTGCTGCAAGCACCTCTGCAAACCGTTCACCAAGGCCAGAAGAGGCGCCAGTAACAAAGGCGACCTCTTGCGACAAGTCAAACAGGTCCGGTGCTTTCATGCTCCATACCCTAGAAATTCAATGACACATCGGTGTGATGAGACATACAAGCAGCCACATTTAATGCGGTATCTTCAGGCAGACGCTTGAGTGATCGCAGACCGATCGTGTCATGAATAGCACGTTCATATGTCTCTACCTGAGGCCCAACTGCTGCCTTGACTTCCTGACGCCAGGCGCTTTCCTTATCGAAAGCAGCGATAGATCTATCAACCAGTTTCTTCAAGCCTTCGGTATCGTTAGGGGATTTGGATGCAAGACGGGATACTTCGCGAAGAGCCGTGGAGATATTGTTGGTACCATCCACCGCGCCAAGCCCCCGGCTGAGAGATTTGACAGCCTCAGTTATGGCTTCGCCGTTGCCCGCTACAGCCAATTCAGAAAGCGCCTTGATCTCAGGCTCAAGCGCAGTCAGAGCATCAGACGATTCAAGTACGTCCTTCAACGTACGAACCGGTTTATAGGCTTGATCTGTGTTTCGCCGGTATGTAGCACGCGCCTTCTTGTCAGCATTCAGCAAAATATTGAAAGCCTTGTTATCCGCTTCCCAGTTGGCAGGGATTTTGGTTTCCAGTTGGGCAATATCTGCCTTGTAGCCTTCGATACGCTTTGTAAGCCTGTCACGTCGAGCCTTGGCATCATCATCATCACCACGCACACGACTAAGTTGGGTGGAGTAATACTTCACATCTTCTTCAATTCGTCGGATATCGCGTTGCACTTCACGAACAGTTCTATGTAGAGGTGCATAGGCGGGAGCGGCCTCATTCATGATTGTCTCGGTTTTCTTGATCTCATCAAGCAAAGGGAAAGTAGCCTCCGCTTTGTCCAGGCTTTCGCTAAACTCCTTGCCTAGTTTTGCCGGTACCTTGGACAGATCAATCGAACGAGCTTGAGTAATTGCTGACTTGATCGCGCTACCATCCTTTTGAAACCTGACGAAAACGGTTTCTTCAATACAAGTCTGAAGTTTGGGATTGATCGGAGGTGGTGCCTGCTCACCAAGCAGAGAAAGTCTGGTTGGCAGATAATTCACCAGACTCGGCAAATAGCCAACAACACACAAGGCCATAAGCTGCAAGGCAATAAACGGAAATACGCCTTTATAGATGGATGTGGTCTTGACTGCAGCAGGCGCCACACCTCGAAGGTAGAACAGCGCAAATCCGAACGGCGGCGTCAGGAACGATGTCTGGATGTTGAGACCAATCATCACACCAAGCCAGACCGCGGTTACGTTGGCCGCCGGATCAGCAAGCAGAATTGGTGAAACAATCGGCACCACGACCACGGCAATTTCGATGAAGTCCAAAAAGAACCCAAGGAAGAAAATAACCGCCATAACAATTATGAACTGCGACCAGAAACCACCCGGTAAACCGGTCAGAAATTCGCGAACCAGGTCTTCTCCACCAAATGCCCGAAACGCAGCGGTTAACATGGATGCACCGAGCAGAATGATGAAGACAAGTGACGTTGTTTTCGCCGTCTCGATCATCACACCGTGCATGGTCTTGTTGATCTCGAGTGTACGCTTGCCACTCCAGATCAAGGCAACGACCAAAAAGCCAAGCGCAAGGATGCCAAGACCTATGCCCAAGGCATCTTTCGAGGTTTGAATATTCTTGATATTCAAGCTGAATAGCGATGACAGCACGAATATGCAGACAACCGATACAAGTGCCAGAATGGCAGGCCAGAATGCGCGTGGATGACCTTCCTTCAACCTGTAGCCAGCCATGATCATGGCACCAGCAGCACCAATGGCCCCAGCCTGGTTCACTGTGGCAACACCGGCAATGATTGAGCCCAGCACAATAAAGATCAGAACCAGCGGTGGCACCAGTGTCATCATGGCACGGCCGAAAAGTCGACGGTCATAGCCACCTTCCAATGGGACAGCAGGCGCGAGCTTGGGTTTGACGAGTGCGAGAACCAAAATATAAATCATATACAAACCGACCAGAACCAACCCCGGAATAAAGGCTCCAAGGAACATGTCGCCTGCACTGGTGGATGTAACCGAATACTCTGACGGCATCGAGAACTCGCCAGTAGATGCCTTGAAGAGTGCTTTTCGGGAACTGTCTGCCTGGTCCACGGCACTCGCCAACTGGTCTGCCAGAATGATCAAGACGATGGACGGTGGAATGATCTGACCAAGGGTACCAGAAGCAGCAATCGTACCCGCCGCAAGTGAATGCGAATAATTGTTGCGCATCATCACGGGCAAGGAAATGAGCCCCATGGCGACAACTGTAGCACCCAGGATACCTGTTGTTGCTGCAAGCAATGCACCAACGAACACAACCGAAATACCAAGACCGCCAGGTATCGGCCCGAACAACTGCGCCATGGTCACGAGCAGATCTTCAGCAATTTTGGAGCGCTGAAGCATGATTCCCATAAAAACAAACAGGGGAATAGCTATCAGTGTATCCCGCTCAACCTCCCAGTAAATACCTCGAAAGTTGGTGACGCCTGCGCTAAGCCATTGCGATGGAGAGCCGTGTGCAAAATAGGCCGCGCTATCTCCAGCAAAAACTGCACCGGCAATGGCAGCTATACTGATCGTGATGATCGCCGCACCGGGCAAAGCGAAAGCAACCGGGTATCCAGACCCAAGCGCCACCGCCATGATAACCACCAACATCGCAAGAAAAAACAGTTCCATTGTAAAAACGCCCCTGCGTTAAAAGTCTATTTAATGGCCGCCAGCATCAGCGATCAATCGCTTGTCACCATCACCTTTGCGGTCAGCCACTGCCTCAAGCAGATAGCCCGCAAACTGGATCATCATGGTAACAGCAAAAACTGCCAAGAATCCCGCCATCATATATTTGGTGTACATACCAAAACCCGACTGTGAAACTTCGAAGTTGAGTAACGGGGCGTTGATGACACTGGCCTTGCCTTCCATGCCGAACCACATAACGGTAAAGCACATGGTCATGCCCAGCAAAATGGACCCTACGTGATTGACAAGGCCTTTGGTCTTTTCCTGAAAGCCTGCATAAAACACATCAACACGGACATGGCCTTCTTCGATGAGTGTGTACGCGCTTGCAAACAAAAACAGGGCTGCATACCAGAACCGAACAAGATCACCCATGAACGCCTGCTCATAGGAAAAGATGAACCGGGTGAAAACAATAATCAGTTCGGCAATCACGACGAATAGTGCAAGCCAGATAAAGCCAAGTGTTTTAACGCGGGCAGCGATCAGGAACGATAACACCATCAGCGGTACATGAACCCAAACACCCCGAAATTGCGGGCGACCCAAATCCCCTCCCAAAGAACTTCCAACAATGCTGTCCAGCATCCCTTCAACCCTGAGAAAAGAAATCAGGGCATCGGCAAGGCCTACAAATAAAACGGTGAAAAAAGCCCAGCGAATAATATAGGCTGTTATCGCATAGAGCCTGCCGGCATCATCACGCAAAGCCATATGTGGTTTGGATCGCACCAGCCAGACAGCAAGCAGAATGCCAGCAGCATAGAGTCCGCACTGTAACCATGCCAGAGCCCCACCGCCATTAAAGGCGGAGGTGGCCCCAGGCAAGCCAACCCAATAGGTTAGAAAATTATTTAACAGAAATACAAATGTCAGTATTGTGACTGACCACGAAAACATGCGCCATCCGATCGTCGATGATGACGGATTTAAAGCCTTCTCGCTCACGTTCATGCCCACCCTATGACATTGAAATGATATTATTTCCCATGTTTTTCATGGGTTATGCGAGTGGAGCAATATTACTTGCCCCACTCGCTTGTTGTTATCGTGTCAGCAATTCGCTGTTTGGACTTATACGCCCAAAACGCGGTTGCGCTGCAGCAGGTAAGCAACGTCAGACAGCTTCATCCAGGAACCCACGTCAGCACGGGCTGCAAGGAAGCTCTCATGCGTGCGCTTGGCCAGATCAGAGTGCGCAACTGTTTCAGCGAACACTTCTTCAGCCGCCTTGCCAAATGCATCATAGATTTCGTCATTGAACTCGCGAAGCTCAACACCGTTTTCCTTGAGAAGCTTGGTCAGGTACGTACCATTATTGGCGTTGTATTCAGACATCGACTTGCCATGCTCTTCGCCACAAGCTGCCTTGATGATTTCCTGATCGGTCTTGCCAAGATCAGCCCACCACTTTTCATTCATACCAAGAGCAAGAGTTGAACCTGCTTCGTGCATACCTGGATAGTAGTAATACTTGGCTGCTTCATAGAACTTCATGAAGTAGTCGTTCCACGGACCAACCCACTCGGTCGCATCAATAGCGCCTGAAACAAGGTTTTCATAAATCTGGCCACCTGGAAGTGAAACAGGCGATGCACCAAGCTTTGCCAGAACGTCGCCGCCGAGGCCAGGAATACGCATCTTCAGACCTTTCAGGTCGTCAGCAGTGTTGATTTCCTTGTTGAACCAACCGCCCATCTGAACACCAGTACAACCCGCCATGAGGCACTTCAATCCAAAGCCGGATGCAACTTCATCCCACAAAGCCTGACCGCCCATATAGTTGATCCAGGCATCTTGCTCAACGTGGACAAGACCAAACGGAACAGCCGTGTAATATGCCCATGCAGGGTGCTTGCCTTTCCAGTAGTAGTCGGCAGCGTGGTATGCCTGTGCATTTCCGGCAGCCACTTCGTCAAACACGTCAAAAGCACCAACGCGCTCACCGGCTGCGAAATATTGCACCTTGATGCGGCCTTCAGTCAGTTCACCAATGCGTGCTGCAAGGCGCTGCGCACCTGTACCCAAACCGGGAAAGTCACGTGGCCATGTAGACACAACGACCATGTCCTTGCTTGCCTGCGCAATGGCAGGAGCTGACAATACGGTTGCTGTAGCGGCAACACCAGTTGCAATACCCGCTGATTTGATAAATTTACGACGATCCATTCGGTAACTCCCTTATAATTCGAATGTGCCTTTACATACTCGTTAAAGGCAATGTTTGCAG